>JANOVN010000101.1:0-3590 GCA_031417455.1 Hyphomicrobiaceae bacterium
GCCGACCCCAAGGAACGCTCAGAACATTTGATGTTGCTTGACCTCGGCCGCAACGACGTCGGCCGCGTCGCAACACCCGGCACAATCTGCGTCACCGACCAGTTCGTGATTGAACGCTACAGCCACGTCATGCACATCGTCTCCAACGTCGAAGGTCGCCTCGACCCGGCTCACGATCCCGTCGACGCCCTCATGGCAGGCTTCCCCGCCGGTACGGTTTCGGGCGCGCCAAAAGTCCGCGCCATGGAAGTCATCGACGAACTGGAACGCTCCAAGCGCGGCCCTTACGCTGGCTGCGTGGGATACTTCTCAGCAGACGGTGAAATGGACACCGCAATCGTGTTGCGCACCGCCCTCGTCAAGGACGGCCAGATGCACATCAAGGCCGGCGCCGGCGTGGTGTATGATTCCGTCCCTGAAAACGAGCAACAGGAATGCATCAACAAAGCCAAAGCCTTAGTGCGTGCAGCTGAAGAAGCGGTTCGCTTTGCGACCGGCTCGGCCTCGCGCAAGTCGGCCACCGGCAATGGCGGAAAATTCGACTAAATTTGCCAACGAAGTGAATCTTTTCCCTGGCAAAACGCCGTTCATTCTGGCATACCCAGATCTGTGTTGGGGGAATAGCGGCTGCGTATCGGCCGTGCGGCACAACCAAGGTGTATTGCGTCATGTTTTATCTCTTAGTCGCCGTTTTGAGCGTCGTAAGTCTGCTGATCATCGGCCACGCTTTCGACGAAGGCGAGTAAACCAGAACATCCACTTTTACCGTGAACGTGTGAACTCGAAGCCCGCTTGACACAACAAGCGAGCAGGCCAAAGTGCGCTCATGTTGACACTATTGCTTTTGCGGCATGCCAAATCGAGTTGGGACCTTGCCAACCTCGATGATTTTGAGCGGTCGCTCGCCGGTCGCGGCCTGATGGCGGCCCCTTTGATGGGTGCCTACCTCGCCGATCATAGTCTGCGCCCCGATCTCATTCTTTGCTCGGCCGCCGTTCGCACGCGAGCCACCCTCGACCTGATCATGCCCTTTTTTGACCCGGCCCCACCCGCACTCGTCTATGAAGAAAACCTCTACCTCGCCTCGGCGTCCCAACTCTTGAGCCGCCTGCGTAGCGTCTCGCCGCGCTGGTCCAAGATCATGATGATCGGCCACAACCCCGGCTTCCATGATCTCGCGACGACCCTCCCCCGCGACGGCGACCCCGCACTCTTGGCAGCCCTGTCCCACAAGTTCCCAACCGCCGCCCTCGCCGTCATCACCTTCGACACGGCAAGCTGGGGCAAGATCGCCCCCCGCACCGGCCACCTCACCCACTTCGTCACGCCGTCAATGCTTCAGAAAGCAAGCTAGACCGCGTCCCCTCATTCCGGCAGAGGAATGAATTCCTCCCCATCCCCCGGCACTGTATCGAACTTACCCGTCCGCCATTCCGCCTTCGCCTGATCGATCCGCTCCTTCGACGACGATACGAAGTTCCACCAGATATGGCGGGGCCCATCCATACTGTCACCACCCAGCATCATCAACCGCGACTGTGACAGCGCCAGAATGGAAATCCTGTCGCCCGGCCGGAACACCAGCAACCGCCCCGCCTCAAACCGCTGCCCCGCGATATCTACCTCACCGCTGGCAATATAGACCGCCCGCTCCTCATGATCGGCATCGAACGGCAGAACCGCCCCTGGCGAAAGGACCGCCTCCGCGTACAAGCTTTCGTGAGGAAACGCGACCGGCGACCGCTGCCCAAACAGCGATCCCATAATGAGCTGCACCCGCTTACCCTCGCCTACGATCCGCGGCAACGCCTCCCGGTCAAAATGGGCAAACTCAGGCGCGGCCTCTTCATGAGATTTGGGCAGCGCGACCCACGCCTGGATGCCAAACATATTCCGCGTGTTCAACTTAGCTTCCGGCGCCTCCCGCTCCGAATGAACGATCCCCCGCCCTGCAGTCATCAAATTGACCTCGCCTGGCCGGATCGCCAAGGCGTTGCCCAGACTATCGCGATGAACCATCTCGCCCTGGAACAGATATGTCACCGTCGCGAGCCCGATATGGGGATGCGGCCGCACATCGATCCCCTTACCGGCCAGAAACTCCACCGGCCCCATCTGATCGAAAAAGATAAACGGCCCCACCATTTGCTTAGTCGCCGCCGGCAACGCACGTCTGACCTCGAACCCGCCCAGATCCCGCGCCCGCGGCACGATCACCTGCTCGATCTGCGCGCACGACTGCTCATTCCCGCAAATCGGATCCTTGTCGGGCTGCCAACTCATCACCGCCTCCTGAACTGCCCAGAACGTCCTCAAACCCAAACTACCTGCATCACCCATCAATCGAAGTAACTTTACCTTGACCCCGCCGGTTGCCTCCGCGCGCGACCCGGTTGACTTCCCCCCTGCCCGGCGTATCACCTAACGCGCAAACACCGCCAAAAAGCCCCACAGGTCAGCCGCCCCATGCTCCTCCTCATCGATAATCGACATCGAGGCCCGCAGCCGTCCGAGAAAATCCGATACCCGCATTTGTGGCCCTCACCGACGCCACGATCCGCACCACCAAATCCGGCCCTTCTTCGAAGAAGCTCACCGATAGTGGCGGGCTGTATTTCGAAGTTCGCCCAAACGGCACCAAGCTCTGGCGGTACCGCTACCGGATCGCAGGCAAGGAGAACCTCTTCGCGCTTGGCGACTATCCAACCGTGGGGCTAGCCGATGCACGAACCCTGCAGGCTGACGCCCGCAAACTCGTCAAACAGGGCATCCACCCCTCTCACCATCGCCAAGCCGCCCTGCTGGCAACTCACGCCGACAATGCCAACACGTTTGAAGCCGTTGCGCGCGAATGGATCGGCAAAAAGCAAACCGAATGAAAAAGCAGGAACTGCACATCGTGCCGCTGTCTCGCCAAGCCGTCGCGTTGCTGCGCGAACTTCAAACCTACACCGGCTGGCGTGGCTACCTTTTCCAGAACTATCGCTGATAGACGCTCAGGCGACCGCAGCGGCTTCGCCCCTCAAACTTTCTCGTCAGGGCGTGGAGTGAAGGTACCCCTCATCTGCCCTGTCATCGCGAAGCGATACTTCGCATCGACCGGGCATCTTCTCCCCAGGGGGAGAAGAAAGTGAAGTTATTGTTAGCCGCGCCGTATAGCAGTTTTGGTGGGGTTTTCAAAAAGCTTCACAATCGGGATGTATGGTGGCTGGAACTGGTGCGCGATGTGCGCGCACCTTCGGGCACCGATACTGATCATGACGGTACGATACTCCAATGACCTGACAGACGAGGCCATCCATCTGCCGGTTGATGGTAAGCGCTCGATGATCGACGTGTCATTGTCTGCTTGACGCGAACTGGGTCAGGCGGCGACGCTGGGCGTCGCCGGTCGGGCGGCGTTCCATGACAGCAGCGCCTCGACGTCGCCGAGCGTTGTCGCCTTGGGCATCTCGGTGAAGACGAGTTTGAGGTAGGCGTAGGGCTCCAGGCCGTTGGCCTTGGCCGTCTCGATCAGTCCGTACAGACGCGCGGAGGCTTCGGCACCGGCCGGCGTGTCGGAGAACAGCCATGCCTTTCTTCCCATCACA
>JANOVN010000102.1:0-4509 GCA_031417455.1 Hyphomicrobiaceae bacterium
GGGCTGTCGCGCAGCGACTTCGTGCATTGGCCCATCTCGTCGCCGGCGTGACGGTCGGTATCGGATCACTTCGACCGTCGCCCATGCAGCGGGGCTCCATCCGACGCTGCTATACACAAGCGGATATGTCAGAACACGTCATTTTAGACAGCGGTCCTGCCGACGGCAATCGTCGCGAACAGGTGGAAAGCCGACTCAGACGCGTCATCCCAGAAGGAGACATTGAGCAGGCTGTGGTCAGCGGTAAATATCTTACCGTCGGTCACGTCTGTTTTTTGATCAATCGCGTTAGGCTTCAGATATCGTTTTTTAGCGATCTAAGTGGTGTCAACCATGGGCGTGGTGCGCGGTCGCACGCCTGATTCCCGCATCTATGATGTGCTGCTGCTAGGTCGTCGAAAGGGCATGAGCTGCATCATCCCGCGCACTTACAATCACGACGTAAAATGGTAAATTTGGCACGCTGTCTGCCGACATGTCACCTCATCGCCGGACTTTGGCATATGAAACTAATTCAGCGAACGGAGGCCGGGGTCGGCATGACAGTAACCTTATTCGCACATTCTCATGCGACCGCACCAAATGAACCACTGCCCGATCATCTGAGCGACGTCGCGCAGCTCGCCTGCCTATTCGCAACGAAGTTCAATGCTGGCGACTGGGGGTGCGTTGCGGGGGCGCTCCATGATCTGGGCAAAGCGACGCCTCAGTTCCAGGCCCGCTTGAACGGGTCGAAGGCGAAAGTCGATCATGCGACGGCCGGTGCCCGGATGGCCATAGAGCGGTTCGGTGATCCTGGGCTGCTTCTAGCCTACGCGATTGCGGGTCACCATGCCGGGCTTGCAGACGGCGTCGGCGATGGAACTCCGACGGCCTTGCAGAAGCGGCTCGACGCGAACGCGTATCCGATCCCTGCCGTCACGCCTTGGCAGAGCATTCTGCCTTTGCCGCCGTCGCTGCCTGTGTTTGTGCCGTTGCTGCGGCCGGATGTGAAGCGGCCAACGCGCGACGGTTTCAGTGCCGCGATGCGGACTCGCATGTTGTTTTCCGCCTTGATCGACGCCGATCGGCTGGCGACGGAGGCATATTATCGCAAGGCCGATGGACTACCGCCGGTCCCGCGCGGGGCATGGCACCCGCTGCCCGAGTTGAAGGCTGCACTCGACGCCTACATGGGTGAAAAGACGAGAGCTGCCACAGCGGGGGCTGAGAGCGCTGGCCAGCGCAATGTGATGACACATCGCGCGGCCATACTTGCCGCCGCCCGCCAGAAGGCCAGCCTGCCACCCGGCCTGTTCTCGCTGACCGTGCCGACCGGCGGTGGCAAAACGCTGGCATCCCTGACGTTTGCGCTCGACCACGCCATTCAATATGGTCTTGACCGCATCATCTATGTGATCCCGTTCACCAGCATCATCGAGCAAACGGCCCGGCAGTTTCGCGAGGTATTGGAACCGGTCGGGCTGGACAACCACGTGCTCGAACATCACTCGGCGTTTCGCGAGGAGGAAGCGCTGGCCAAGTTGAGCCAGGGCGACGAAAGCGCACTGCAAGACGGCAAGCGGTTGGCTGTTGCAACGGAGAACTGGGATGCGCCGATCATCGTAACAACGGCGGTTCAGTTTTTCGAGAGCCTGTTCTCCAAACGCCCCAGTCGCTGCCGGAAGCTGCACAATATCGCAAAAAGCGTGATCATCTTTGACGAAGCGCAGACGCTGCCGCAAGCACTGTTGCGACCGACGGTGGCGGCCATTGAGGAACTGGCGCTGCGATACGGTGCAACGGCAGTGTTATGCACGGCAACGCAACCCGCGATCATGACCACACGGCGTGACGGCAGCCCTGGGCTCGTCGGCGGCCTGCGAGATGTGCGCGAAATTATCGACGATCCAGGGGCACTTTACAGCGCTGTCGCCCGCGTCACTGTCGAGCCTGATGTCAGCAAGCACACGGTCGACAGTCTCGTCGCGGCCTTGGCCGCGCACGACCAGGTTTTGTGCATTGTCGGCACCCGCGCCCAAGCGCGCGAACTGACCACGCGGCTTTCCGCAGCCACCCAGCCCGTAGAGATTTTCCACTTGTCAGCGCTGATGTGTCCGGCGCATCGGACGGCGCAACTGTCAAAGATCCAGGTGGCGCTGGACGGCCACCTGCCGTTGCGTGTGATCGCAACGACGGTGATCGAAGCCGGCGTCGACATTGATTTCCCGCGCGTTTTCCGCCTGAAGGCGGGCCTTGATTCTATTGCGCAGGCAGCGGGGCGTTGTAATCGCGAGGGGCGGCGGCCGAGAGATCAATCGATCGTCACGGTATTTGAGGTGGATGGATGGAGTGTGGTTCCAGAATTGCGGCCGACACTCGCGGCCACCGATACAGCACTCCGCTATATTGCCGCCAAACAGCTCGATCCGCTCAGCCTAGAGGCCGTTGAAGCTTACTTCAACGAACTGTTTTGGAAGAAAGGACTTGATGACAAGCTTGACGCCAAAAAAATCATCGAAAAATGCGATGTTTACTGGAGTGAGCTGCCGTTTTCCACCATCGCCCAGACCTATCGCCTGATCGAAAGCGATATGGAACCGATTATCATTCCGTTTGACGATCAGGCCACGGCGGCCATTGCCAAGCTTGCTATTTCTACACTGCAGGCATCCGAATTGCGCAGCGTGGTTCGCAGCCTGCAACCCTATCTCGTCAACGTGCCGCCACGGGCGGTCCACGCATTGGGCTCCCGCCTTGAGCCGATCAACCCGCACCGCTTCGAACGGCAGTTTCTGCGCCTTACGGACGAAGCGACGCGGGATCTTTACAGCGACACTGGCCTCGATTTGAGTAACCTGACGTTCCAGTCCATCGAGGCGATGATATTTTGAAAAGTGCCCGCAGCGTGTGGACACGTAACACTAGGCAGCCAGCGGACCGTAGGGGCCAGATTTTGGCAACGCTTCCGCTGGAGCTGCCCCGACATGCGCGAACGTTTTGCCAGTAGCGATTTCGGCAATCCGCGCGCTGTTGACGCCGAAACAAGCTGCGATATGGTGTTCTGCGTCGCCTCGAGCGGCATCCCCTTGATTATGGCCGCATCCTGGTCAGTCAGTCGGCGGCTCGTGGGTGGTGCACGTTTTCTCATGGGTCACTCCGTGGGTTAAGTGGGTGGGGCCTTCGGGTGGAATCGGACGGCCCCGCCTGCTTTGCAGGCAACACAAACTTGCCAGATGTGCGCGTTGAGGTCAACAGACTGAATTCATAGCAGTTGCTGCTTGACATTTTTATCCGTGGTTAGTAATTAACAGATCAATGGCCCTATCGCTGACTTTTGTGTGCGGGGGTGAAGAAGTCGCCCGCACCATGCGGGTGTGGATTGAAACATAGCGGTTGCAGCTTGGTGCAACACCAGCGACCGACAGGTGTCGGCGCTGGTTGAGCCCCTGTGGATTGCGGGCATAACATCACGCCGACGGACGATTTCTTCCCTGCTGACCCTTCTCTTCTGCGACAACTTATAAATTCAACCGGAGGTAAGCATGTCCTACGGCATTAAGCTGCGGGTGGAAGGAGCGCGCGCCGCGTTCAATCGACCTGAAATGAAGGTGGAACGGGTCAGTTATGACGTCATCACGCCGTCGGCAGCGCGGGGCATCATTGAAACGATCCACTGGAAGCCGGCAATTCGCTGGGTGATAGACAAAATTCACGTCCTGAAGCCGATCCAGTTCGACAGCATTCGCCGCAACGAGGTTGGGTCAAATATCAGCGATCGAACAGCTGGCACCGCGATGAAGAACGGGACAATCGAGGGGCTTCGCCTGCTGGTCGACGATGACCGCCAGCAGCGTTCCGCAATCTTTCTGCGTGACGTTGATTACGTCATCGAAGCTCATTTCGAGCTGACAAAACGCGCTGGCTCCGAAGACAGCGATGCCAAACATGCGGAGATGTTCACCCGGCGCGCACGCACGGGTCAGTGCTTCCAGCAACCATGCCTCGGCACACGGGAGTTTCCTGCGACCGTCTCGCTGGTTGAGGGTGATCTGCCGCCGACAGAAGTGCCCGCCGCCGACCGCGACAAGGACTTTGGTTGGATGCTGTACGATATTGATTTCGCCAAGGGTAACACCCCGCTATTCTATCGCCCGCAGATGATCGGCGGGGTTATCGACGTTGGCAAATACAGGCCAGCGGGGGCACGCACATGATCCTGCAAGCCCTTAATGCCTATTACGACCGGATGTCCGCCCAGGCCGACGACGCGCTGGCACCCCCCGGGTTCAGTTATCAGCCAATCTCTTTCGAGGTCGTGCTCGACAGCGCGGGTACGATTGTGGCGGTCAATGACTGCCGTACCGTCGACGACAAATCGAACGGAAAGGGAAAAGCGAAGCCCCGACCGATTTCGATGCTGGTGCCCCAACCACCAAAGCGATCAGGCAGCGCGCCAGCCGCTGCATTCTTGTGGGACAAGACCGCCTTTGTATTTGGCATGGAGGCGACCGAAAAAGACGCCGTGAA
>JANOVN010000103.1:0-4216 GCA_031417455.1 Hyphomicrobiaceae bacterium
AATACCGTCGCGCAGAAGTTCTGACTCTTTGGTTCGTCGGCTGCGCGACGGTATTCTCCTTTGTTTGCGCGTGGCCGCCCCACCAACCCCACGCGCGGATACCAGCGCGCATAAGTCAGAACTTATGCCCGCTGGTATAAGACCAGTGCGCCTTCTTGCGCACGCAGATCCGGGACGTTTACCACTCATCATGCAAAGACCCCGGCTATTTGCCGTGCGAAGTGGCATGCCAAATTCGGGGGAACCGGTGGGAGCGATGGAGCGGTTATTGTTGCGGGTGTCCTTACCCTGGTTGTCCCATCAATCCCTGGATCTCGCGCGCAAGATCAAAAATACGGCCATCGATGGCGGGCGGAATCTCGCACGCGAGCGGCAAATTCTGCCGCCGCTCCTCAAACACCCGCGTATTCCAATCGTAAAGCTCGATCGCCTTGTCGTACTCAGCCTTCGCTTTTTCGTCCTTCTGAGCAGCCTTTTGCAGATCCGACAACTTTTGCCCTTCCTGTTCGATCTCGGCAGCCCGAATCTTCTGCCGCCTGTTAAAGCGCTCAATGCCTGAAATGATCCCTGACCGGTAATCGTTCACGCTCTCAAGCAGGCCGGTAAATACCAGCGTCAGCTTTGCATTGCGCTCACCCGCCGCAATCTTCCCGGCATATTCCTTGAGCGCTTTCACGGCCTCTTCCACAGGTGTGCGGCGGCTGGCCAGCGTCGCGACCAAGGCGGCAACCTCGCGATCATCGCGCCAGCCCTTGATGGTTTCGACGGGCGCACCTTGCCACTGCAGATCGGACGCCCCCAGCTTGACGACCTTGCGCTGCGGGCACGGCCAATCCGGGCTGTCCTGTTTGCCGCCCACAGCCTGCGCTCCCGAGCACCACAAGGACAGACCCGCCAACACGGCAAAGGCAACGCGCCATCGGCGCAAAACTGAAATGACCATAGAAATCAACCTCCTCCGCCACCGGGACCGCCGCGGCGTCCGATCAGCCCTTTTGATGGATTATAAGCGTAGATCGCTGCCAGCAGGAAGACTGCCGTGTACCCGATGACTACGAGCAGATTGGTGTAGTCGATCCCGCCGCCTTCGATTTTTGGTCCGATCTGTCCATACATCGCAAACCGGATAAGTTCGACTGCGTACGTGAACGGATTGAGGCGGCAAATTTCATACAACAATGGGCTCGATTCCTTCACCCGCCACAGTGGGTAAAGCGCCGACGACGCAAAGAACATCGGGAAAATCACGAAGTTCATGACGCCCGCGAAATTCTCAAGCTGCTTGATCACCGACGACATGAACAAAGCGAGCGCACCCAGCATCAATCCAACCAGGATCAGCGCCGGCAGGATCGTGAGGTAGCCATTGAACGGCTCCGGGATCGACAACCCAAAGCCAAGCCGGATCGCCGGGCCACCCGGATCGATGTCCCAGAAATGCGCTATGATCATAAACACATAGACCTGCAGCAGCCCGACACTTACGCCGCCGAGCAGTTTCGACGTCAGCAGGAACGAGCGCGGGAACGGACTGACCAGAAGCGTCCGCATCGCCCCCGTCTCGCGGTCATAGACCATCGACAGCGACGATTGCATCGCGTTGAACAGCATGATCATCCCGATCAGGCCGGGCGTCACGAACTGCTCATACAGCACATACGTCTCATACGGCGGAATGATCGACACGCCCAGCGTCTGGCGAAACCCGGCGGCAAAAATGAACAGCCACACCAGTGGACGCACCAACGCAGACAAGAACCGTTCCCGCTGATGCAGATAGCGCAGCACCTCGCGCCACACGATCCCATTGAAGCAGGCCAGGTATCCACTCAAGCCAAGCTTGCGATGTGAAACATCGGCAAACGTCGCGGTCGCAGGAGTTGGCCCATTGGCGGTTGCAGGAGCGGCAGCACGCGTCATGATGCATCCCGGTTGGTGACGGCCTGGGTTCCGGTCATGGCGCGGAAAGCGTCGCTTAGCGTCGCCGTCTGGGTTTGGGCCAATAACCCGGGAACGCCGCCCGAATACAGAATTTTGCCCTTGTGAAGCAGTACAACGAGATCGCCCTCCGCCACCTCATCGATCAAATGCGTCGCCCACAACACGCCCATGCCTTGTTCGGCGGCGAGCTTGCGTACGATGGCCAGCACGCTCTCGCGCGAGCCGATATCGAGCCCGACGGTTGCTTCATCCAGCAACAGCACACTGGGCCGGTGCAGCAGCGAACGCGCGATCTCGACCCGCCGCGCCTGCCCGCCCGACAAGGTGCGAACGCGCGTGTCGGCCTTATCGGTCAGACCCACAATCTCCAGCGACCGTGCAGCCCTGGCGCGCGCTTCGCGTCCAGCAAGCCCATGCAACGCCGCGTGATAGGTCAGGTTCTGGGTGACGCTCAAATCTGGGTCCAGCGTCCGGCTCTGGAACACGACGCCAAGTCGTTGCAGCGCAATCGTCGGTCGCCGCCGCACGTCCTCGCCCAGAATCTTGATCGATCCGGTGACATTGTCATAGAGCCGCGTAATCAACGCAAACAAAGTGGATTTGCCAGCACCGTTAAGCCCCAGAAGCACAACCATCGCACCGCGTGGCACGCTGAGCGAAACATCATTCAAGACAGCGTTCGCACCAAAGCTGTGATTGACGTTCGTGATTTCAAGCGCCGGCACACCCGTACCCACCGCCTTGATGCCCTGTGTCATATCCTGTGCCGGGTGGTCAAAAGCGACCGGCGCGGCGTTCGTATGGACGTTCATGGTTTCCGCAGCTTTCAATTCGGTGACACCACCACGCCCCACGGATAGCGCCCAGTCTTGATCGACTTGAGAACCTTCAGATTGGGTACGTCGATCGCCGAAACGTCGTTGGACGTGCCATTGGTTGTGAACAGCATCTTGTCGTCCGGCGTCAGCGCGAGCTGCCAGACCCGCTGCCCGACCAGCAGATACTTTTCAACTTTGAACGTCGCTGTATTGATGACCGCGACCCGGTTGGCCGGTCCCAGTGCCACAAATGCCGTTTTCGCATCTTTGGTGATCCGCACGCCCACCGGCTGGATCGCGTCTTTGGTTACACCGGGAATATCGAAGCTGATCTTGGACAGAATCTTGCGCGTCGCTGGATCGATCACCGTAACGGTCCCGCCGATCTCCGCACTCACCCAAAGTTGCTTGCCATCGGCGGTGAATTCGGCCACCCGAGGTCGGTTGTCGACCAGCACGTTGTCGAACGTCTTCTTCGTTTCCGTATCGATGAAATGCGCCATGTTCGTCGTTTCCGACGTGTTGACCAGCACCTTGCCGTCCGGGGAAAGCCCCATCCCTTCCGGCTCCACGCCCACCGGCACCTCGGTGATGACGACACCCTTCTCCATATCGACGACCGTCACGAGATTATCGTCTTCATTGGCGACGTACAGCGGATTGCCCGAAGGGTGCAGCGCGAGCAGTTCCGGGTCGCTCCCTGACGGCAAATTCTTAATGTATTCATACGTTTCCGCATTGTAGACTTGGATTGCATGGTCATCGCTTGCGCAAACCAACAGATTTTTGCCGTCGTGGGTCAGGATAATGCCGCGCGGGCGCTGGCCAACCTTGATCGTCTTGATGACCTCCAGCTTTTCACTGTCGATCACGGTGATGGTATTTTCTTTTTCATTGCTGACAAACACCCGGTAAGCCTGCGCCTGAGACGCAGCACCCACGAGAAACGATGTGGTCATCAAAGACATCACAAAAGCCGAAACACGTTTCAAAGGAGATCTCCTGGCAGCGGCGGGTCCGTCGGTCTTACAGAAAACGGTAATACTGACTTGGCGAGACTTACTTGACTAGATACGCTTTGCATTTCGTTTCGGGTCTATCATATCCCAGAGTATCGAGTTCACTGAACTGATGCAGGAATTGCGGCTGAGGCGAGACCGACACCAAGAGCTTGGCCGTCGTAACGAGCAACGGCTGCCGCAATTGTCCGTTCCAGTCACGGAACGTTGTCTTTACGCCCTTAAATCCCGCCAGCTCAAAGTCCTTCGAGCGCATGAATGTGACCAACTCCTTGAAATCGCCCGTCCGCTTGCGCGATGTCGCTTCCCCGACGGCACGTACCGCGAGCCAGACGTTGTAATCCAGCGGCCGCATGATCCGGTTGTTCATCCGCTTGAACCGGTTCTGGAACTGCGTCGCGCCCCAAAGCTCAAGTGCTGGATGCCACGGCAGCGCTA
>JANOVN010000104.1:0-14462 GCA_031417455.1 Hyphomicrobiaceae bacterium
ACGAGAGCGCGAATGCAGCGGTCCCGGCCATGGCGAGTGCGGTCGTGGCGCGGAGGCGGATATTGGACATCTGGGCGAAGGCTCCTGGTGCGTTTAGATAGCGATTTAGGTGTGTTCGACAGAGTCCCATATGAATATGGAGTTACCGGACCTAGCGTTACGTCTGTGGCTTATAATTGATGATGTCATCCGTCTTTATCCAGTCCGGCGAGCCCGGCGTCAGCTTCATCTGCGCGCGCTTGGCAAATATCTGCGCCTTCTTAAGGTCGCCCTCCTGGAACTCGGCTTGAGCCTGCGCGGCGTCTGCTTCGGGCCCCTTGCCCTGCTTGTAATACGCCGTGGCGAGCAACCGGTACGCGCGCGGATTCTGGTCGTCGATCAATGACTTGCGCAGCATGTCGACCGCCTCGTTGGTGGACGTTGGATCGCCCGACGCCATCAGGCTGTCGGCAAGTTGCACCCGGATCAACATGGAATCCGCTGCGAGTTTCAAGGCCTGCCGCAGCGGCGCAATCGACTCCTGCTTGCGGCCCGCGCGCGTCAGGATGTCGCCCTTAACCTCATAAAACCACGGATTGCTGGGCTGATCGCGGATGAGCCCATCCATGTCGGCCAGCGCCGATTCAAGCGCACCCTCCCCGCCCTTGAAGAACTTGGCGAGCGCGCGCGCATACCTCGCCGGCAACGTGGTGTTGGTGATCGGATAGCGGCTGTTGATCGTCGCTGGCCGTTCCAGATACCCCGACAGCTTCGCCCGCATGAGATCGTGACGCAACTGCAGAGCGGTATCGTCCTTCGTGTTGTAATAGGGGCTGGTTTCAACCAGCTTTCGCAAGCGCGCCAACCGGTCCGTCGCCACCGGATGGCTGCGCACGAACGCATCCTGTTGAGCATCCGAAATATATTCCTGCTGGGCAAACCGCTCGAACGTCTCAAGCATGCCACGGCCAGACTGCTTGGTTCCTTCCAGCAGCTTCAATCCGGCCTGATCCGCCGCAGATTCTTGCTGCCGCCGCTCGGCGAGTAATCCCCGCTGGATCATCTCCCCGCCGCCGAACATGACGCCTTGGCCAGCTCCGCCAAGCTCTTTGTTGCCGCCCGCGCCGCCAGCCACCATGAGCCCGATCCCGAGGATCTGCATCAATAGTGCCCGTGTCTGATCCTTGGCGATGCGCGACCGCAGCGCCGCCATATGGCCGCCGGTGATATGGCCGGTTTCATGCGCAATCACGCCAATCACCTGATTGGGCGTCTCCGATACCATCAGCGCGCCAGTATTGACGAACACCGACCGCCCGTCGACCACAAAGGCATTGAAGCTGTTCTCGTTCACGATCCGCATCTGGATCTTGTTCGACCCAAGCCCCGCAGCCTTGAACAGCGGCTTGGCATAATCGCTCAACACCGACTCGATCTCGCTGTCGCGGATCAGCGGAATCCCCTGAGCCGATGCAGCTAAGCTCGACGCGAACACACTGGCAGCGACCACCGCACTGACTGCCAGTTTGCCGTGTCGCCGCGAAATCGCCAGCTCTTGCCGCGTGCCGTGAGATATGCCCAGCATATGATCCATGTGCCGTTTCAATTTGAAGGTCCCAAAGGTTTAGGCAACCTATGGAGCGCTTTAGACCCCGTCAACGCACGAAATCCGTCGCGCGGACTGCTTTTTTGCATGAACGAGGCGCGAGAATAGGGCAACACACCCGCATGGACTTAAATTCATCTTCTGCCCGCATGATTGCAGCCCTGCATGCCTCGCAGCGCTCCGGCATTGCGAGTTTCATCGTCATGGACGTGATGCGCGCCGCAGCCGCGATGGAGGCCGCGGGCAAACATGTCATCCACATGGAGGTCGGCCAGCCCTCGACGCCCGCTCCAAGAGCTGCACGCGAAGCGGTCAAGCGGGCCCTCGACACCCAGACGCTTGGTTACACGTTAGCCCTGGGCAACGAACCTTTGCGCGAACGCATCGCAAAGCACTACCGCGAAACCTATGCCGTCACGGTCCCAGCTCACCGCATCGTCGTCACCGCTGGATCGTCGGCGGCCTTCGTGCTCGCCTTCCTCGCAGCCTTCGACGCGGGCGACTCCGTCCTGCTCCCCGATCCCGGTTACCCCTGCTATCGCCATATCCTGTCGGCACTCGGCCAAACCCCGGTGATGATCGAAACCGGCCCGGCAACACGCTGGATGCCCACGCCTGACCAAGTCACCGCCGCCGCCCGCCAATGCAATGCCCGCGGCCTGCTTATCGCCAGCCCCGCCAACCCGACCGGCACCGTCGCTGAACCAGATCGCTTGGCGCAACTCGCCGCCACCTGCGCGCGCGAAAACCTCTGGTTTATCTCCGATGAAATCTACCACGGGCTTGTCTACGCCACCCCGGCCCAAACCGCGCTTGCCCACAACGATGACGCCATCGTCATCAACTCGTTCTCGAAGTACTTCTCCATGACCGGCTGGCGCATCGGCTGGATGGTGGTGCCTGAGCGCCTCGTCCGCCCCATCGAACGCCTCGCGCAAAACCTCTACATTTCCCCGCCAGCCGTCGCCCAGGTTGCAGCGCTGGGCGCATTTGACGGCCTCGACGAACTGGAATCAAACCGCGCCGTTTACGCCACCAACCGCGAGCTGCTCCTCAACGAACTCCCCAAGGCTGGCTTCACCTCCATCGTCCCCGCCGACGGCGCGTTCTACCTTTACGCCGACATCACCCACTTAGGCGGCGACAGCCTAGCGTTCGCCAAACGCATGCTCCATGAAACCGGCGTTGCCGCCACCCCCGGCGTCGACTTCGACGTAACGCGCGGCAGCCACTTCCTCCGCTTCTCATATTCAGGATGTACCCCCGACATGGCCGAAGCCGCCAAGCGACTGAAAGCGTGGCAGCGATGAACACAGGCTCCCCCAGTTCTGCGGGCCCGCGCGCCATCACCAGCTTGACCAACGACCGGGTAAAGTTCATCCGCTCGCTTGAAATGCGCAAAATTCGCAAGGAAACCGGCCTGTTCGTCGCCGAAGGCTTATCGATCCTCATCACCGCCCGCGACCTAGGCCTAGACCCGCAAATCCTCGTCTTCCAAGCAGGCACCGCTGCAACCGGCATCGCCAAGGGCCTCGTCGACGCCACCTTGCGCGCGGGGGGCGAATGCCTTGAAGTCTCCCCCGCCGTGCTCGAAAAGTTGTCCGCCAAAGACAACCCCCAGACCATGCTCGGCGTCTTCGCTCAGGTCTGGACCGATCCGCCCAACCCCCACCATGTGCCCCAGTCGGAAACGTGGCTGGCCCTCGAAGAAATCCGTGATCCCGGCAACCTCGGCACCATCCTGCGCACCGTCGATGCCTTCGGCGTCGCTGGCGTCATCCTCATCGGCTCTTGTGTCGATCCATTTTCGCGCGAAGCCATCCGCGCCACCATGGGCTCGATCTTCGCCGTCCCGCTCATCCGCATGTCGCGCGAAGCCTTCCTCACCCTCGCCAAATCCTGGCCCGGCGACATCGTCGGCACGCACCTGGACGCCGTCGAAGACGTCCGTCACGCAACCCCGCGCGGCCCCGCCCTCGTCGTCATGGGCAGCGAAGGCCCCGGACTCACCCCCGAACTCGCTAAGGCCTGCACCAAGCGCGTCAAAATCCCCATGGCTGGCAAACTCGACAGCCTCAACCTCTCCATCGCCACCGCCATTACCCTGTTTGAATTCCGCAAATCCCACCTGAAACTCTAGGCCCCCGATGCGCATCGACTACCACCGCACCCTCATTGCCGACACCGTGCGCAACGCAGCCTTCCACGCCGCGTTGAAAGCCGTCATCAAACCCGGCGTCACAACCGTCGCCGACATCGGCGCAGGCACCGGCCTGCTCGGCTTGATGGCCGCAAAGCTTGGAGCCAAAACCGTCTACCTTTACGAGACCGCCGAAGTCGGCGCAGTCGCGCAAGCCATCCTCAAAGCCAACCGCGCGAAGAATTGCGAACTCTACGCCTGCCACTCGACCGACATGCTCGACCCGCCCCGGGTCGATGTCGTCGTCTCCGAAACGCTCGGCAACTACGCCTTCGAAGAACACATGATCGAAACCCTCGCCGATGCCCGCAAGCGCTTTCTAAGGCCCGGCGGCATCATGATCCCAAGCACGGTAACGCAGTTCGTCTGCCCTGTTATCGCGCCCCGAATCCACGACGAACTCTGCGCCTGGGACGGCATCGGCTACGGCCTCGACTTAGCAATCGGCAAAATCATGAGCCTCAACAACGCCTACGTGCGGGTGCTGCAACCCAGCGAACTCCTGGCCGGCGGCACCCAAGCGGTCATCTGGGACAAGGCCGATTTCGCCACGGACTCAAAATCCAACCGCAAGGGCGTAGCCCAGTGGCGCGTCTCCATACCCCTCACGGTCTTCGGCTTTGCAACCTGGTGGGAAGCCCAGCTCGCCCCCGGCGTCACGCTGTCGACCTCGCCGCTAAGCCCCCGCACCCATTGGGAACAGCTCTACTTCCCGTTGCTGGAGCCCCTGAAACTTTCCCCAGGCGACACCGCCACGATCTCCCTGCGTTCGGCCTCATCCCAGGAAGGTGGCACCCACTTAGCCTGGACCGCCACCCACCACGACCCCAAAGGCAAGCAGCAATCTCGCCAGTCGCTCGACCTCAACAAAGGATATCTACCTTGAATTGGCCGGGGTCCAGGGGGCCGCCCCCTGGCCTTCACGTCACGCGCTTAAATATCGACATCCACCCAAAGTGCTGCGTGGTCAGAGGCTGCGTGATACGACGAGGTCATTTCTGGATACACGTCCCAGGCGGGCTTCTTGTTCGGCCCCCACACGCCTTTGCGCCAGATGCCGCCCTGTTGAACCCGCTCAAACAGCGCCGGTGACAGCAAAATGTAGTCGATCTTCTCCTTCGCCCCGCCGCGCTGATAGGTGCCGGGATGCCCGTCGCTCTGGAACGCGGGATGCTCGCTAATGTCGCGAAACCCGGCTTCCTGCAGTAGGGGTGCCAACGTGGCGCTATCGGGCGTATCGTTCAAATCGCCCATCACCGCCATCAGGCTTGCACCCTCAGCCTTGAGCCGGTTGGAGATTTCAGCCACCCGCGCCGCCTGCGACAGACGCTTGCGGTCCGAGGTGTCTTGCGAGCCATAGCCCTTGCTCTTGAAGTGGTTGACCAGCACCCACACCATCTGTCCCGACGGCGTGAATACCCCGTATTCCGGGCAGTCGCGGCTGAAAATCGGATGTCGGCTGCCTTCGGCTTTGTCGTCCACGTGGCTCTTCATCCAGTTGATGACATAGCCGCGCTTGGTCAACAGCCCGACGTCGATCCCGCGATTGTCATTGCCGTCGATGAGCATTGCGGCGTCGAAAGGTGCCGCACCGACTGCTGGCAGCAAATTGTTGGACAGTTGCACCAGCGCGCTGCGGCTTTCGCATTCGACAACCCCCAGCACATCGGGATCCACATCGCGGATCACTTGCGCGGTGTTGCGAGTAGCTGTCTCGTTGATGATCTCGGATTTGAGCTCCAGCCACCCGACCCAGTCGTCGCGCCCGTTGGCGGTAATCGACGGCCCAGTCAGGCGCGAATGTTTGATGAGTTGGCCCCGGTTGGTGCGCAAAATGACGAACTTGCTCTCGTTGGTCTTGTCGATTTCGAGCGCTTTCAGCATTTCGAGAATGCGGGCCTTGATTTCGATCGTATAAACCGGCTGCTCGAACAGTTCGTTGAGCGCGGCGAATTTTTCTAGAATTGGACGTCCCTCCGCCCAAGTATCCAGGTTGAGCGCCTTGGCCCGTTTGAACAGGTTCTCGACGTTGTATGAAGCGATCCGCATGCCTTGCCCCGCCGGTTGATATGGCAACAGCAAGGCCGTGATTCGGTGGGCGCAAATAAGCCCGCCGTTCCTTCAAGGCTGGTAAAACCAACGCCCGTCCACAACAAAGCGAAACATTATTGCCCGATCAACAATTTCAGCCCCGCGATCGCGGTCGAGGCTGCCTGCGCGCCATGCTGACTGGCCTTGGCGGCAAGATCAGAACTTTTCTCAGCCCCCAACGTGAGCACTGTTGCCCCCGCCACCGTCACCGCGATCACAGCCAGCGTTATCAGCCACGCCGCCGAATAACCAACCGCTGATTTCAACCGTTCCCGGCGCGCGCCCTTCACCCACTTGATGGAACTCATTGCCGGTGCAGATGCCCCCAGATCAAGCTCGGGTAATACTGGCAGAGGCGGCAATGCTGCCGGTTCGGGCACCACCTCGGCCACCGTCGCAATCCGATCCGAATACTCAACCCGTGCCATGGGGGCTTCATCACAACCCCGCCGCGGCGCCTTGGAAAGAAGCCCCGTCAAGCGCTCGCACAAATCAGCCTCGGCCTCGTTGAGCGCAAGAGGCGGCGGCAATGGGTTTGCCGATTTGGTTCGCGACCGTTTGCTCGACTGCTGATCTGGCTCCTGAGCGCCTGCGCGTTCGCCAGTTGCCCGCCTAACACGCTCGCTGACAGCATCAAACCGTTGGACTTGTCCAACCATAGATCACCTTGTTCATCCTCCCCCCTGCCGCAAAGAAAGGACATCTGTATTACGCAATACACGATCCCGAGAGATCACCTCGAAGCTTACACGGACCAATTCGCACTGGCATCGTTTTCGCGCAATCCGACGGCTAAATTATGATGAATTGGCGGTCTTGCAGCGTTCATCGACATCGGCACGGGGGCAGCCTATACCGATCCAAATCACTTATCGGGGATCGACATGCTGTTACTTGGACTTGGGCTCGCTGTTTTCTTTGCCATCCATCTGGTGCCGACCGCGCCCGCCGTTCGCGACGGCCTGAAAGCCCGCTTCGGCGAAGGCGGATACAAAGGTCTGTTCTCGGTTGTGTCGTTGTTGAGCTTCGCCCTGATCGTTTATGGCTATCAGAAGCTCCAGCTCCACCCTGGTAAAAACCCAATTCTGTGGACCCCGCCGGCCGCGATGAAGCACGTCGCCTTCCTGCTCATGATCCCCGCCTCGATCTTCCTCGTTGCAGCCTACGTCCCCTCGCGCATCCGCACGGCGCTCAAACACCCCATGCTGATCGCCATCAAGACCTGGGCGCTGGCCCATTTGCTGGTCAACGGCGACCTCGCCGGCATGGTGCTGTTCACAAGCTTCCTGCTCTATGCCGTCTATGACCGCATCTCGCTCAAGTCGCGCTCCGATGGTCGTGGCCCGCTCGGCAACGCGACCGGCGGCCTGTCCGGCGACATCACCGCCGTCGCCGGAGGCCTTGCATTCTATGCCTTCATGATGGTCTGGGGCCATGCCCACCTCATCGGCAAACCCCTCATCGCCATGTCGCTCGCGCCATAACCCATGGGAACGCTGATCGGCATCGCCCGCCGCTCGGGTCGGCGCGCACCGATGGAAGCCCTGCAAGCTGGCCGCATCACCCCTGAGTCCGGCCTTGAAGGCGACAGCCGTGGCGCGAAGTTCCCAACCCGCCAGATCACAGTGCTGTCTCGCGAAGACTGGGAGGCAGCCCTCCTCGACCTGTCAGACCTCATGGGTCCGCCCGATCTACCCTGGACCACGCGCCGCGCCAATCTCTACGTCGAAGGCCTCCGCCTTCCGCGCGCAAAGGGCGGCGTCCTTCAAATTGGTCGGGTCATCCTCGAAATTACCGGTCAGACCAACCCCTGTCACCGCATGGAGGAAGCCCGCAAAGGCCTGCTTTCAGCGCTCCACCCAGAATGGCGCGGTGGCGTCACCTGCCGCGTCCGCGACGGCGGATCCATCACCCTCGGCGACCCCGTCACCATCCTCCACGCCCCCAAAGTACACGTCATCGCACTGCCGGATTAGCTCAGCCGGGGTCTGGGGGAACACGGTCCACGGAGCGGCCTTCGCGCAACAAAAAAGGGGACCGCTGCCAAAGCGATCCCCCACAACCAATTGACAAAGCTAACGGCTACTTCACAGCGACGGTGAAATCCGTGCCGCCGCCGAAGTACTGGCTGGTGCCTTCATCGGACACAATCAGCGACGAACCAGGCTTCACGACATCGGCAATGGCAGCAAGCGCTTCGGGCGGGAAGGCGATGCGATCCAAAGCCTTGGAAGCCGAAACCGGCTTGCCTTCGGCCTTCTTCTTGCCGCGGCGTTCGTCGTCGGCCATGCCGCCATTCAGCGATACAACGCTCCATTGCAGCGACGCACCGTTCTTGACCGACATGGCGGTAAACACATGAGTTCCAAGCGGCTGGTCTGCCTGTTCGATCACGACCGGCACTTCGAGCACCGCATCAAAGCCTTGGCGCACATAGAGGCGCTGATCCTTGCGGCTGACGAACACCGACACCGGCTTGGAGTAGCGCACGTCTTCGCGCTTGGCCAGACCGTACGCGCCCTGCGCATCCTTCAGGGCTTGGTTTGAACGCTTCAGATCGTCATCGAGGGCGCGGCGGTTGTTTTCGGCGACCTGACGTTTCGACACCAGCGCTGGCATCCCGGACTTGAGCAGGGCAACCACATCGACTGCGGCGTCATGGCGTCCGACAGCTTCGAGCAAGCGTGCTTCGGCGGCGTCTTCTGCTTTGGCGGCTGTGTCGATGGCGGCCGGCGAACGCGCGGCTTCGGCTTTACGCATGACGGCGGCAAGCTGAGATTCAGCTCCAACCTTGGCACGTTTTAACTTCTCGGCATCGCGCTGGGCGTCGTCGATGGTGTTCTGCAAGCTGTTGATGTCGGAACGCGCACCTTCCAGCGCCCGGTTGGCCGCCTTCACGTTTTCCCAAACCATCGCACGTGCAGCCTCCGCAGGCTTGACCGCGTCAAACAACTTCGCCGTCTCGGCAAACCGCGATTTGGCCTTTGCGGTCAGCGGCAGTTGGTTCGAGCCGGTCACCGGCATGGGCGCTGCCATTGCGGGCGTCACGGCAAGGCTGGCAACTTTACTCGACAGGGCCTGAACCATAGGCAGGTTGCCGGGTTGAACCTCGACCGGTGGCACGAACAGGCTCGGGTGGCTGATCGGCAGCGGCGCGGCTTCGTCACGGGTGACGATCACGCGGGTATTCATCTGCGTCATCTCAAATAAACGCTTGGAGAAACTGTGTGGCAACCGGATGCAGCCATGGGAAGCAGGATATCCCGGCAGGTTGCCGGCGTGCATGGCCGTGCCCGTCCATGTCAGGCGCTGCATGTAAGGCATCGCCGCACCTTCGTAGATGTTGCTCTCGTGCTCCACCTCTTTGCCGATCACGCTGAAGATGCCGGTGGGCGTCGGAAACTCGGCAGTGCCGCTCGAAATCGGGCTGTCGACCACGTGCCCGTTCTTGTCGAACACGCTCAACCGCTGCTTGCGCAACGAAATGACGACAATGAGGGGGTCGGGAGCAGCCTGAGCCGCAGGGGGCGCGTCTGCTGCCTGGCGCGGCGCAGCTAGAGCGGGTGCAGTCACCGCGCTCATGCACACCAATGTTGTCAGGAGATGCGACGAGAATGCGGAAGCGCGTGATGAAATGCGACGCATGAACAACCTTCGGTCTGAAAATGATTGGCTAAGTCGTTCTCTTCTTACGATCTTTCACCTAACTCTTGGTTATCAGATGATTGGTCATCCACGCAATCGGCAACAAATATTTTTCACTATTTCTCCTCACCATTGTAATGGCAACCTCAATTCAGCGTTAGCGGATACACTAACGCTTGATTGATCTGAGAACGGCACAGGCTGGATAACACGATCGCGGATGGAGAAAACATGTCGTCACAGAGTGCTGCCAAACGTCTGATGGCCCCCGACATCACGGCCAAGAAGGGCCGCGAGCCCATCGTTTCGCTCACGTCGTATCATGCCCATACGGCAGCAATCGCCGACAAGTATTGCGACTTCCTGCTGGTCGGCGACAGCGTCGGCATGGTGATGCACGGCTTTGAAACGACCGTCCCCGTCTCGCTTGAACTCATGACCATGCACGGCAAGGCCGTGGTTCGCGGCTCCAAGCGCGCCTTGGTGGTAGTGGACATGCCGTTCGGCACCTACGAGGAAAGCCCGCAAGTCGCCTTCCGCAACGCCGCCCGCGTCATGAAGGAAACCGACTGCGGCGCGGTCAAACTTGAAGGCGGCCGCCGCATGGCCGAAACCATCCGCTATCTCGTTGATCGCGGCATCCCGGTGATGGCCCACATCGGCCTTACCCCCCAATCGATCAACGTGCTGGGCGGCTTCAAGGCACAAGGCCGCCTGGAAGCCGATTGGGCCCGTATCGAGGAAGACGCCCGCCAAGTGAATGACGCCGGCGCGTTTTCGGTTGTCTTGGAAGCGATGGCAGAGCCGCTCGCCAAACGCATTTCGCAGGCCATCGCCATCCCAACAATCGGCATCGGCGCGTCGCCCGCCTGCGACGGCCAAATCCTGGTCATGGAGGACATGCTCGGCCTATCGAACCGCGTTCCCAAGTTCGTCAAGGAATTCGGCAACGTCGGCGCAGTGATCGACGGCGCCATCGCCAGCTACGCCCAGGAAGTTCGCGCCCGAACCTTCCCCGCCCCCGAGCACACCTACACTTTTGCCGCCAAACCGGATGCCGAACCCGTCAAAAAGCCAAGCAAGTAGGGCTCAAACACTACCGCCAGCGATTGCTGGCAAGCGGCCTGGGGCCGCCGGCGCTAGCGCCGGACTCGATGCACCGGCTTGAAGGAAGCCGGTACATCGAAACCCAAAGAGCCCCCAAAAAGACCAAATCTGACAGCAAGTGAGCGTCAAGAAGGAGAACCTTGAGCTGGGGGATTGGCCAAGGGGCCGGTTTTCGTCTAGATGCAATCGATAAAGCTGTGCCGGTCGTAAATTCGAACGGGGACAGCGTACGTCCATAGCAAGAAACAAAGATAAAGCATCATGGCTGGCGGCACGGGTACTCGGAACAACTTGGCGAACACAAAGAAGAACGAAAAGCCCGTCGAAACGGGTTCGGCGAAGGATCTCAACTTCGAGCGCGAAGTCGAACAAGAGCTGCGCCATGATCAGCTCAAGCAGTTGTGGGACAAGTTCGGCATCTACATCGTCGGCGCGGGCGCGGCTGTTCTCGTAGGGATCGGCGTTTATCAACAGGTTCGTCACAGCCAGCTCGTCGCCTCCCAGGCGGCAGGCGCCAAGTACGAAGCCGCCCGCCAACTGGTCACCGGCAACAAACCCGCCGAGGCAGCAACAGCCCTTGCCGAAATCGCCAAGACCGGCCCAAAAGGCTATGCAACGCTGGCCCGTATGCAGCAGGCGGCGACCGACGCTGCCGCCGACAAGACCAACGAAGCCGTCACCGCCTACGAAGCGGTCGCCGCCGACACGAGTGGCGATCCGATCCTTCGCGACATGGCGCGTCTTCAAGCCGCCGCACTACGCCTTGACGCAGCCGACTGGACGGAAATGCAGAATCGGCTCACCCCGTTGGTGGACGAGCGCAACGCCTTCCGCGCCAACGCCCGGGAACTATTGGGTCTTGCTGCCCGCAAGGCCAACCGCACCGAAGACGCCCGCAAGCTGTTCCTCCAGGTCCTGGGCGACGCCAAAGCGTCTAAGGCCCTCAAGGACCGGGTCACCGGTTACATGCAGGGCATCGCGGTCGCCGACTTTACGAAAGCCACTGCCCCGGCAGCGGCCCCAACGACACCACCGGTCGCCCCCGTTGCAAGCGAACCGGCCAAGAAATGAGCAAGAAATGACGACGGCTCCGCTTTGTGGCAGGGTCGAGTGGCTTGAAAGGACGTAGCATCGATGTTGGCTCGATTTGCGAAGATCGTCGGCGTTGGAATGCTGGTCGCGGCGGCTGGCACGCTTGCCGGTTGCGCAGGCGACAGTGGCCCCGAACTGCCCAAGCTCGGCGACCTCAATCCATTCAAGGAAAAGATTACGCCGCTTCCGGGCCGCCGTATCGCGCTCAACCCAGCTGAATCTAAAGTCCCCGGTGAACTGGCCGACGGCTCGATCCCCATTCAGCTACCACCCGTCCGCAGCAACGATAGCTGGTCCCAGCCAGGCGGCGAGCCAAACAACGCGCCGGGCAACTTGGCCCTCACCAGCAGCTCTGTGCGCCAAGCCTGGAGCGCAGACGCAGGCACCGCTTCGAGCAACAAAGGCCGCGTCACCGCGAGCCCGGTTGTCGCGGAAGGCCGCGTCTACACGCTTGACGCCGACGGCCAAGTTTCGGCCTTCTCGGTCGGCGGTGGCTCCGCTGTATGGCGCACTGTGCTGGCCCCTGAATCCGGCACGAAAGGCACCGGCTACGGCGGCGGCTTAGCCGTTGACGGCGGACGCCTCTATGGCGCGAGCGGCTACGGCATCGTCGCCGCAATCGATCCAGCGACCGGCAAGAAAATCTGGGAAAAAAACATTGGTTCGCCGATCCGCTCCTCGCCGACCGCGTCGGGTGACAAAGTCTTCGTCGTCTCCAGTCAAGGCCGTTTCTTCTGCCTGAACGGCGCCGACGGCAGCGAAATCTGGGCCGTCCGCGGACTGCCGCAATCAGCAAGCCTGATCAACAATTCAAGCCCCGCCGTCGATGGCGAAACCGTCATTGTCCCCTATACCTCGGGCGACCTCGTTGCCCTGAAGGTCAAGGACGGCAGCGCGCTGTGGACCGAAAACCTGACCCGCACCCGTGCCTCCTCCCAACTCGACTCGCTGACCGACGCAGCCCGACCCGCAATTGATGCAGGCGTCGTGTTCGCCGTCGGCCACGCCGGCCGCATGGTCGCGACCAACGCCAAGACCGGCGAACGCCTCTGGCAGCTCAACGTCGCGGGAACCCAGGCCCCCTCGGTTGCGGGTGAAACCGTGTTCGTCGTCGACACCAGCGGCCAGTTGATGGCTCTTTCCCGCCGTGACGGCAAGGTTCAGTGGACGATGCAACTCCCCGCCGCCAAAGTCTGGACCGGCCCCACGCTGGCGGGTGGCATACTCTGGCTGACCTCCAACAAAGGTGCGCTGGTCGGGGTCGATGCCATCACAGGTAAACTCGGCTCGACCGTGGACGTCGGTGATCCCGTCTACATTGCCCCCGTCGTCGCCGGCGGCAAAATGTACGTCATGACCGACAAAGCCAAGCTGGTCGCGTTCAACTAGGCCTGCTAGACTGCTCAAAACCCACTTTTTGTCCCAAAAAGGGAAGGGGTTTGGGGAAACTCGTTTCCCCAAACGGGTTCGGGCGGTAGCCCGGGCGCGCAGCGCCTCGTCCACCCAAGCGCTCTGCCACACCCTCGCCAACCCCGTGGTGAACAGCGTCATTCCCTTATGGCGGGTTTTGCTGCATAAGCGCTGTCCCAGTTTCGCACGCAGCGCGTGACCGTCAGCGCCCGCGCGCCCATTTGAAAGCCGCTCCCCATGCCGTCGCCCCAAACGCCCCGTAAACCGGGTACGCCGCCCGTGATCGCCATTGTCGGGCGTCCCAACGTCGGCAAGTCGACGCTCTACAACCGTCTGACCAACACCCGCGACGCGCTCGTGTCCGACCTGCCCGGCCTGACCCGCGACCGTCGCGAAGGCGAAATGACCATTTTCGACCGTCCAGCGGTCATCATCGACACGGCGGGCCTGGAAGAAGCGGCAAAGGGCTCGATCCAGGCGCGCATGCGCCAGCAGACGGAGTTGGCCGTCAGCGAAGCCGATGCGGTTTTGTTCGTGATCGACGCCCGCGCAGGCGTGACGCCGGTCGATACCGAATTCGCCCGCTTTGCCCGCAATTCTGGCCGTCCGGTGATTTTGGTTGCCAATAAATGCGAAGGCCGCAAAGGCGACGAAGGCTTCTACGACGCCTATGAAATGGGTTTTGGCGACCCCGTGCCGATCTCGGCTGAACACGGCGAAGGCCTGGGCGATCTCGAAGTCGCACTTGCCGCCGTATTCAAGTTCCCCGCGCCGCCGCGCCAGGACCGCCGCAACCGCCGCCATCATGCCGATCAGGTGGACGCCGCCGCCGAAGCAGCCCTCGACGGCACGGCCGATCCAGCTTTCGACCCCGACGCCCCGATCCCGCTCGAAGAGCGCACGATCCGGCTGGCTATCGTCGGCCGCCCGAATGTGGGCAAGTCCACGCTGGTCAACGCGTTGCTGGGCGAAGACCGCATGATCACCGGACCCGAGGCCGGTCTTACGCGCGATAGCGTCGCCTCCGACCTTGAGTGGAAGGGCCGCAAGATCAAGCTGTACGATACAGCGGGCCTGCGTAAAAAGGCCAAGGTCCACGAGATGGCTGAAAAGCTCTCGACCAGCGATACCGTTCGCGCGCTCAAATACGCCGAGGTCGTCGTCGTCGTGATCGACGTGATGCAGCCCTTCGAGCACCAGGACCTGACCATTGCGCAACTCGCAACCGACGAAGGCCGCGCCATCGTTCTGGCGGTGAACAAATGGGACTTGGTCGAAAACAAACAGGCCAAGCTCAAGGAACTGCACGACATGCTCGGCGACCGCCTGAGC
>JANOVN010000105.1:0-15990 GCA_031417455.1 Hyphomicrobiaceae bacterium
TCCAGTCGCGCGAAATTCTGCCTTCGAGCTTGCGCGACCATCTTCTGCAGGCACTGGTACAGGCAGCGTTACGACGGTTTGACGATATTCGAAGTCGGGCATGACGGCTGCGAGATAAGAGCGGCAAATGAGTGCGAACAGACGCTTCTCGTCGTCGCTCAAGCGCGCAATGCGTTGTTCGAGATCGTCCATGACGTTGACGTTGGGGACGATGGCGTGGTGGGAAACGCCGTCGAGGGCCTTGTCGCAGAAATGGCCGGACTTCCCGGTGCGGATGACGGGCGGATTGATTTCCAAATGGGCAAAGCCGCGCAGACGCGTCATGGCGGCGACGATGCCGGGGACATCGGCGATCTGGTTTTCAGCCAAATGACGGGCTTCGGCGCGGGGGTAGGTGATGACCTTCTTGCCATCGCCGTCGTAGAGCTGCTGGGCGACTTCGAGGGTCTTTTCAGCGCTCCAGCCCCAGCGCTGACCGCAGTTTTTCTGGATCGCTGGCAGGTCGTAGAGCTTGGGCGGGGCTTGACGGCGATGCTCGACGGATACCGTCAGCGGGCCGGAGAATTTGGTGGCGGCCAGGGCGATAGCATCGGCCTCGGCGCGGGTGCGGATGCGTAGCTTTGGCGGCGGCGCGTGGCGAATCGTAAAGGTACCATCGGCCACTTTGGCGGTGGCGACGATTTCGAAGTAGTCGTCGACTTTGAAGTTCAAGATTTCGAGTTCACGCAGGCAGACGATGGCGAGCGTCGGGGTTTTGACGCGACCGATGCCGATGACGCCTTTGGTGCCGCGCGCAAGCAAGGTGCGGGTCACCGTGCGGGTAAGCGAGAGGTTGAAGATCTGGTCGGCTTGCTGGCGCGCGACGGCTGCTTCGTAGAGCGGGCGCATCTCGCGGTTGGGCTTCAGCTTGTCGAAAGCTTGGCGGAGCGACTTGGGGTCTTGAGCGGTGAATAGCGCGCGCTGGACGGTGCCACGGTATTCGAGGTGCTCGAGGATTTCCTGGCCGATGAGCTGGCCTTCGCGGTCGCAGTCGGTGGCCAGGATGACCTTAGTGCAGCGTTTAAGGGCTGCGGCGATGGCGCTGAATTTGGAGGTTTTGCCACCGCCAGTTGCGGGATGGGTTGGATAAAGGCCGTCGGGTTTCAGCAGTACGCAGGTCCAGCTTTTCCAGGAAGCGTTGACCTCGTGGGGTTCGGCCAGACGCAGCAGGTGGCCTTCGGCCGGCAGGATCTGGCCAAAGGTGTCGCCGAGGGCTGCACGCAGATCACGCGCCTGGCTCGACTTTTCGGTGATGATCAGGGTGCCCATCGCGGCATCAGTGGGATGAATCTGGGGCTGTGCCAACTGCCAAACGCGAGATATCCAATGCTCCGTAATGCCGTGAGGCCGAAAGGAGCGTGCAGATGGTGTGAGACGTTGCCTACTTAAAGAATGTCCGGCCTTCGATCAGATAGTACAGCCCAAGTCGTGCGCCCGCGATCATGGAGAGAATTGCGATCGGGGCGGTCGCGGCGAGCACACTGGAAGCGGACAGGCCTTGGCCGATGGTGCAGCCTTTCGCGAGGACGCCGCCAAAGCCCATGAACAGCGCGCCAAGGAGGTGGCGGCGCATTTCACGCTGGTCGTCGAAGGCTTCCCAGCGAAGTTCGTCGCGCCACCACGAAACGGCGAACGATCCGGCCGCGACGCCGAGGACAGAGCCGACGGCAAAGGTCGCCTGGTTGAGGGTTTCGCCCATGGTCAAAAGAACGAGCCGCGCCAACGGTCCAACGAAGGTGAGGCTTTCGAGCCGATGCGTGCTGAACGGATCGGCGAGCGCACCGGTGACGATCCAACCGCTCGTTACCGCAGTACCGAGCAGAACGCCGGCGACGATCAGCTTGGGACGCTTGCGAAAGCGTGCCGAGCTAAAAATGAATGCGGCAAGTGCGATCACTATAACGGCGGTCACGGCGACTTGAGCAGGTATGTGCAAAAAGGCGTGGGAGGCGAGTTGGAGCCCGTTCCACCCTATAGCATCGGTGCGGATCGAGAGGAGACTGGCAATCCACAACCGCGCCGGAGACAACAGTCCGCCCGATGCGGCTGCGGCAACGACACCGAGAAACCCTGCGGTGACGAGAGCGCGAAGGTCGCCGGTTCCAGCCCGCATCAGCAGTCCAAAGCCGCAGGTGCCGACGAGCGACATGCCGAGCCCAAACAGTGTCGCGCCGAAGATCAAGCCCGCAAGTTCGATCTGCGCGTGGTCATAAGGGTTACCGCTGAGGTTGACCAATTCCAGGCTAGCCAGCGCTTGGGTGACAAGGAGCGCCGTCGCCAGCGCAAGGCCGAACGCGCGGCCACGGCGGTAATCGCTGGCCATCACCGCGTCTTCGATGGCGCTGAAGGTGCAGAGCCGTCCGAACTGGGCGGCGCCGCCTGCAAGAACACCGCAAAACAAGCCACCCAAAAGCAGGACAGAAACTTCCGTCATGGGGTGATAACATCCGCGACATGGGGAACAAGGAGACGATGGAGACGGAGTGCTGCGACCGACAAAAGAGCTGCGCTGCAAATGAGCCGCTTACTTGCAGAACATGTCGTAGATGACCCGGATAAACTTGCGGTGGCGGTCGTCGGCAAGGCTGTAATAGATCATCTTGCCATCGCGCCGGGTTGTCACGAGATCGTCCAGCCGCAAGCGGGCGAGTTGCTGGGAAACTGTCGTTTGGCGAAGCGACAAAAGCGCTTCAAGTTCGGTTACCGAGCGTTCGCGTTCCGCCAGAAGGCACAGCAAAACGAGACGGTTTTCGTGGGCGATCGCTTTGAGGAAGTCGCTGGCGTCCCGCGCGTTGTTCATGATGCGCTTCAGGTCGGGCGATAGTTCGCCATCGCCTTGAAGTTCATGCTCGATTTCGTCGGACAGGATTTTCGTCATGGCTTTGCGCTTTTCAATTTGTCCGGCGCAGCAGCCTGCGCTGGTAGAGCATCCGGCGATCGCTTGAACAAATCGAGGAGCACGGGATAGAAAAAGTCGCTCCCCAGATAGCCGACGATGCGCCCTACTTCTTTGCCGTTTTCGGCCAGAACGACGGTTAAAGCAGATGGCCGCGAACGCGCCGCGACCATCCTTTGCCTGCCGAGCTCGAACTCAGTTCGTTCACTTGTTTACCGGACTTTCGGGCGACATGAGGTAGGCGGTGACGTCCTTGATCTGCTCGATGCTCAGGAACTTATGGAATCCGAACCGGGGCATGTTGGAGCAGGCGAGCAGGCTTTGGGCGTTGTAGATCTTGGCGTAGGCGGCTTTATTGGCGGCGGCGTCGAAGCTCTTCAACTTGCCGTAACCCTGGAGACTTGGTCCCAAGGTGCCGTAGCTCAACTCTGATTTGGCCATCTGGTGGCAGGCGTAGCAGTTGCCGCCTTTGACCGTATCTGGCCCATCGGAGAATTGGCCGCCGGTTCCAGTCTGAGCAACCTTTTCGCCTTTTTTCCAATCGCCCATGACGTTACCGTCTTCTGGATAAACGATGGTCGCCAATTCGCGCGCAACAAGCTTTTCGCCATCGGCGGTCTTGGGCGTATTGCGTGTTTCGGTGCAGAGGCGTTGGGCTTCGTCCTGGGCGACGCGGGCCTTCCATTCGTCAGTCGCGGACTTGAACATCGCGTCGACGATGGCATCGACCTCGGCTGCTGGAACCGTGACCTTATCGGCGGCGAACGCGGATCCCGTTGCGAAAACGAGGATGGCAGTCATTGCTAATCGTTTCATGATGATTGCCTCCCTCAACGCTTGATCGACGGAACGGTGATTTTACCACCATCGGCTTGTTTGGTCAGATAGAGGGTCAGTGCCGTGATGCCGTCTGAGCCGTATTCGGGGGCCGGCATGCGCATCTGGCGATAACAGTCCCACAGGCGGTGCTGCATCGTGCGCATTTGGCTTTGCGACACGCGGTAGGTTGGCCAAGTGCCCATGGTCTCTTGGGCGTCTTTGCCCATTTTGGTCAGATTTGGCAGGGCTTGAAGGCGGATGCGGCGACCGTCGTCACCGTGACAGGTCGCGCAGCTGAAATCTTCAACGGCGGCGCGGCGGTAGAACAGTGCTTCCCCGACAGCGTACATCTGCTGCTCTTTGGGGTGGCTGACTTGGGCGGCGTAGTTCATGCCGCTCGACTTGTTGGCGATGTAGGCAACAAGGTCTTCCATGTCCGAGACTTTGCCCGGGCCGCTGAACTTGCGCGACAATATCTCTTTGACATCTGCTCCCTGGATTTTGTCCATGCACCACATGAGGCGCTGTTCGAGGTCCATGACTTTGTCGGCATCTTTGAAATACCGCGGCAGCTTCGCGAATGCGCCTTCCAGCTTGCCGGGGCCTTCGCCCAGATCGCAGGTTTCGAGTGAAGCGTTCTTGGTGCCGCGCGCCGTTTTCCAAAGAGCCTCACCGCGATCCACGTTCAAGAAGGCCGGGTTGGCCATCGGATCATTGATCATCTCGCGATATTTTTCGATTTCCTTCTCGGCATCGGTCGACTGCGCGACTGCGCTTACACTCGTCAAGCCCAGCGCGAGTGCAAAAAGTAGTCCTGCGCTAAACACCTGCCGGATCCTATTCCCCGTGGTCACCATGTCTTCTCCCTCGAGTCCGCCTTGCTTCTTTTTTGTAACATTCAACGTGTTGCCGCGCGCTGAGACGGAAGTTTGCGCAACATACTGCCAAGCCACTTTACATTTTGAAATCATGATGTGACAATAGCAAAGAAGACTGACGGCGTGGAAATTCGCATCTATGCTGCGCGAATTCAAGGAAAGACGAGGGAGCAAAACGCATGACTAGTGTAGTGCGAGGACTGAAACGGCGTTTGAGCCGCCGCGAAGTGGTTGCCACCGTGGCATCCGTTGGGGCCGTTACCTGCATCGCCCCGCTGGCAGCGTTCGCGACGCCAGCTCAGGTCGAAGAAGAAGTCAAGAAAGCCACCGGCGGCAAGCCTTTGACCGAAGGCAAGATCAAGCTCGATCTGCCATCGATTGCGGAAAACGGCCTCGTTGTGCCGCTTGGTTTCGACATCGAAAGCCCAATGACGGACAAGGACTACGTGAAGACTGTCACGTTCTACGCTGAGGGCAACCCCAATCCGATCCTCGCGTCGTTCCACTTCACGCCGCTGCTGCCGAAGGCTTCCGGTCAGATTCGTATCCGCCTTGCCGCGACGCAGAACATCATCGCGGTCGCCGAGATGTCGGACGGCAAAATGTTCACGGCTAAAAAGGAAGTCAAAGTGACGATCGGCGGATGCGGCGGCTAGACGTTCGCACTTAACTCATCGCAATCGTTCTTCATTTCATCCGGAGAGCCAAAATGGCCGCCCCTACTCCCCGCGTTCGTATGCCCGCCACCGCAAAGGCTGGCGAAGTCATCGAAGTCAAGACGCTCATCAGCCACGAAATGGAAAGTGGCAACCGCAAAGACAAAGACGGCAAAGTCATCCCGCGCAAGATCATCAACAAGTTCACGGCCAAGTTTAACGGCATGGAACTGATGACCGTCGATTGGCACGCAGCCATTGCCGCCAACCCGTACCAGTCGTTCTTCGTCCGCGTTCCCGAAACCGGGACGTTCACGTTTGAATGGTTCGACGACGACGGCGCGATCTACAAAGCCGAACAGAAAGTCACCGTCGGTTGATTTTGTGCCGGGGCGTTAATCTAAATGCCGCGGCAATTTTTATGAACGACCAGTCTCTTTGAGGCGGGTTCGCGTTAGTGCGGGCCGCGCGCAGGAGGGGCGTGCCCAACTCAAGAGGTTTTAATGTTCACGCGCCGCGAGTTCATGAAGGCGACGATTGCAGCGTCCGCGCTGGCCGGTGGGCCCGGGCGATCGCTCGCGCAGACCGTCGCTGCGGGGAAACTCTCGCAAGAACAATTGCTGTCGTTCGAACCGCTCGGCAACGTGACGCTGGTCCATGTCACGGACATTCACGGCCAGCTCATGCCGATCCATTTCCGCGAGCCGACCGTCAATATCGGCGTTGGCGAAGCCAAGGGCCGGGCACCTCATATTACGGGCACCGATTTCCTCAAGACATTCGGATTGAAAGCTGGGACGCCGGAAGCCTATGCGCTGACGGATGTCGACTATGCCGAGCTTGCCAAGAACTATGGCCGCATGGGCGGTCTGGACCGGATCGGTACTATCGTCAAAGCCATTCGTGCCGAGCGCGGGAGCAAAATGCTGTTCCTGGATGGTGGCGACACGTGGACCAACAGCTATACGTCGATGAAGACGAACGGCCAGGACATGGTCGATGTCATGAACCTGCTTAAACCGGACGCAATGACCGGGCACTGGGAATTCACGCTGGGTGAAAAACGCGTCAAGGAATTGGCCTCGAGCCTCGCGTTCCCGTTCCTCGCACAGAACATGCGCGACAGCGAATTCGAAGAGTCGGTGTTTGAGCCCTATAAGATGTTCGAACAAGGCGGCATCAAGATCGCCGTGATCGGACAGGCGTTCCCGTATACGCCGATTTCCAATCCGCGCTGGATGATCCCCAAGTGGTCGTTCGGCATCCGCGAAGACGATATGCGCAAGCAGGTCGAGGCGGTTCGCGCGGCGGGAGCCCAACTCGTCGTCGTGCTTTCGCACAACGGGTTTGACGTCGATCATAAGATGGCATCACGCGTCGAGGGCATCGATGTGATCCTGACGGGTCACACTCACGACGCCTTGCCGGAAGTCGTCAAGGTCGGCAAGTGCCTGCTGGTTGCGACGGGCTCGCACGGCAAGTTCGTGTCGCGCCTCGATCTCGACGTGCAGGGCAAGGAAGTCAAGGGGTTCCGCTATCGCCTGATCCCAGTGTTTTCGGACGCGATCAAGCCGGATGCCGAAATCGCAGCGATGATCGCCAAGCATCGCGCGCCTTATGAGGCCGAACTCCAGAAGACCTTTGGGACCACCACTTCGCTGCTGTACCGGCGCGGCAACGTGGCCGGCACTCTCGACGATCTGTTCTGCACGGCGATGCTGTCCGAACGGGAGGCTGACATTTCGCTATCGCCTGGTATCCGCTGGGGTGCCACGTTGTTGCCGGGTCAGGCTATCTCGTTTGAAGACATCACCAACGCTTGCGCCATGAGCTATCCGGCTTGCTACCGGATGAAGATGACGGGCGAGCGCCTCAAGGAGTTGCTGGAAGACGTGGCCGATAATCTGTTCAACCCCGATCCCTACCTGCAGCAGGGCGGCGACATGGTTCGGACCGGCGGACTTGGAATGACGATCAATCCGGCGCAGCCAATCGGCAAGCGCATCTCGGGCATGACACTGCTCAAGGACGGGAAGCCGCTCGATGCCGGGAAGGAATACGTCGTTGCTGGATGGGCCAGCATCAACGAAGGCACCGAAGGTCCCCCCATCTGGGATGTCGTTGCCAACCATATCGCCAAGCAACAGACAGTCGACTTCAAACCGAGCGGCTCGGTCAAAATCATCGGCGACTGAGGCTGCCCGACGACTGGCGACGTTAGATTCAGGGAGGACGTCTTGACCGACAAGATAGTGCGCGATGATGCCCGCGGTGTTCAACCGTCGCGACGGGCGATTTTAACAAAGGGTGCGGCGGGTCTTGCAGCCGCTGGATTGGCGGCGACGGGCGCTCGGGCGGCAACGCCTGCGGCTGTGGCACCAACATCGGGCAATCCGGCCAACTTGCCGCCCAACGTGGCTGACTGGTCTAAAACGCTCGGCGATGGCGTCACGGATCATCCGTATGGCAAACCCATCAAGTTTGAAAAGAACGTGGTCCGGCGCACAGTCGAGTGGCTGACCGCCGACCGTCAAAGCTCGATCAATTTCACGCCGCTCCATGCGCTCGATGGCATCATCACGCCCAACGGCCTGTGCTTTGAGCGCCATCACGGCGGCGCGCCTGAAGTCGACCCGACAGACTACCGGCTGATGATCCATGGGTTGGTCGACAAGCCGTTGGTGTTCACACTTGAAGATCTGATGCGCTTTCCGCGCTCCAACAAGGTGCACTTCCTCGAGTGTGCGGCGAACTCCGGAATGGAGTGGCGCGGGGCGCAGCTGAATGGGTGCCAGTTTACCCACGGCATGATCCACAACGTCATGTATACCGGCGTCCCCTTGAAGTTTTTGCTCGCCGAAGCCGGCATCAAGCCTAAGGCAAAATGGCTTTTGCTGGAGGGTGGCGACGCCGCCGGAATGAACCGGTCTTTGCCACTTGAGAAGGCGCTTGAGGATACGCTGATCGCGTTCAAAATGAATGGTGAGGCCCTTCGCAAAGAGCAGGGTTACCCCGTTCGCGCTGTTATACCTGGCTGGGAAGGGAATATCTGGGTCAAGTGGATCCGCCGCATCGAAGTCGGCGATATGCCATGGAACGCGCGCGAAGAAACGTCCAAGTACACCGATCTCATGGCCGACGGGCGTTCGCGCCGCTTTACGTTCCTTATGGATGCCAAATCCATCGTCACCAACCCATCGCCCGAGAGCCCGCTGAAGTTCAAGGGCCGGAATGTATTGACAGGTATGGCGTGGTCGGGACGCGGATTGGTGACCCGGGTCGACGTGACGCTCGACGGCGGCCGCAACTGGCAAGAGGCGCGCATCGACGGGCCCGTGCTCGACAAATCCATGACGCGCTTTTACGTCGATTTTGACTGGAACGGCAGTGAGCTGATGATCCAATCAAGGGCGCACGACTCGACTGGATACGTGCAGCCGACCAAGGACGAGTTACGCAAAGTGCGCGGCGTCAACTCCATTTATCATAATAACGGCATCCAAACTTGGTTGTTGCGCTCGAACGGCGAGGCGGAAAATGTTGAAATCGGCTAAGAATGTCCTGGCGACGACCGTTGCACTCACGTCCTGCATGCTCGTCTCGCTCGATGCGTCCGCGCAGAGCATTGGCCTGGGAACGGCTGCTACGCCTGCGCAAATCGCAGGTTGGAGCATCGGCGTGCGACCCGACGGACAGGGGTTGCGGCCGGGGAAGGGCACCGCCGCGCAGGGTGAGGTCATTTTCCAGGAACGGTGCGCAACCTGCCACGGCGAATTCGGCGAAGGTAAGGACCGCTGGCCGGTTCTTGCTGGCGGACATGGCACGCTGACGGCCGATCGTCCTGAAAAGACGATCGGGTCATTCTGGCCATCCGCTTCAACGCTGTTTGACTATATCAAACGGGCCATGCCCTATGGCAATGCACAATCGTTGACGGACGACGAATTGTATTCGGTCGTCGCTTACATCTTGAACCTTAATGAAGTCATCAAAGACCCGAAGTTCGAGCTGAATGAGACAACCTTCGCAACGATCAAGATGCCGAATACCGATGGTTTTTATGACGATGATCGCGAAGTGAGCGAGAAGCACTTTTGGAACCGCAAGGTTTGCATGACGAAGTGCGGACCTGAATTGAAAGTTACCAGCCGCGCAATGGTGCTTGACGTGACGCCGGACGAGAAGAAGGGACCGAAAGTCGATTGAGGCCAAATCTCGCCCAGTCGACCTGGTTGAAGCAAAGCGGAGGCAACTATGACGCAGATTGATCGACGTGCGGTTTTAAGTGGGTTGGCCCTGGCGGGCGGAACTTTAACGGCGGGAAGTGCGCGCGCTGCGCCGACCATTCTGCCGATGTCAGAACTGAAGAAAGAGGCGGAAGTTGCCTGCCTCTATCATTGTGACTTTGGCGACGTGCCGCGCTTTACCCAACTGCTGAACAATATCGGCAACCACTATTCGGCCTATGGTTCAGATCCGTTTGCACTGCAGTTGGCCATCGTCGCGCATTCGGGCGGGGTAAAGTTCTTCCTTGAAAAGCTGGATGAAACGCCCTGGAAGGACGATGCGGCGGCGATCGCGCCATTGTTTGAAAAGGTGCAAAACCTCGCCAAGAACGGGCTCAAGATTTACCTATGCGATATCACGTTCGAGCGGTTGAAGTTGGATCGGGCGAACGCGAAGGTCGCGCCGTTCATTGCTTTCGTGCCATCCGGAGTCGCGACCGTGGCAGCGTTGCAATCCAAGGGTTTTGGCTATCTCAAAGTTGGCTGAGATAGTATCCCCCTGAATCAGGGCGTTGAAGGTTGGATTGTTATCTGAGTTTGACATCATGACCATAGTCCACGTCAACCGTATGCCCAGTCGATACATTTTTGTGTTCGCGTTGCTGCTGGTTCAGCGGCATAATTGCGCGGCCGCCGACCTAGCTTATGGCGAGTATTTGGCGAACGAGTGCTTCACGTGCCATCAGCGTTCGGGAAACTACAACGGTATCCCGTCTATCACCGGATGGCCGCCCGAGACATTTGTCCAGGCGCTCAACACCTATCGTTGGCGCGAACGCAAAAATCCGATCATGCAGACGATTGCAGACCAGTTGACCGACGACGACATGGCGGCGCTGGCAGCCTATTTCGAACAACTTGGACCACCCCAGAGAAGCATCGAGGAAACACCCCCCGAGAAAAACTGCCAGGGGGCACAAGGCAGTGACGTAAAAACCAAACCTTGCTGAGTTGAAGCGCATCTCTCAACGTGGAGAATGATGGGACATAGCGTTACAACGATAAGAAAATGCACCTGAGAAAAATTGGGAGGACTTCAATGATAACGCGCCGTCGTTTCGGCCAGCTAGCTGGTAGTTCGGTTTTTACTGCGGCGGCCGGTGGCTTTGCTGCTCCCGCTTTCGCACAGGGTAAAGCAAAGGTCGTCGTCATCGGTGGCGGCGCGGGCGGCGCGACCGCTGCCAAATACATCGCGAAGGATGCTGCTGGCGCGATCGAAGTCACACTGGTTGAGCCAGCAACGCAGTTCGTCACCTGCTTCCACTCCAACCTCGTCCTTGGCGGATACAAGAAGATGGAGGAGATCACTCACTCCTACGCCAAGCTCGCTGGCTACGGCATCAAACTCAACCATCAGATGGCTACCAGCATCGACCGCGAAAAACGCCAGGTAAAGCTCGCGGATGGTTCGGTTCTTGACTATGACCGGCTCGTTCTTTCGCCGGGCATCGACCTCAAATATGATAGCGTGCCGGGTTGGGGCAAAGAGCATGAGGAAGCCATGCCGCACGCCTGGAAGGCTGGACCACAGACTCAATTACTCAAGGCCAAGCTCGACGCGGTGTCTGATGGCGGCGTGATCGTCATGATCGCTCCTCCCAATCCATTCCGCTGCCCGCCCGGCCCTTATGAGCGGGTTTCGATGATGGCCCATACGCTCAAGGCCGCCGGCAAGGCAAAGTGCAAGATCGTCATCCTCGACGCCAAGGATAAGTTCTCCAAGCAGGGGATATTCCAGGAAGGCTGGGAAGCGAATTACCCGGGCATGATCGAGTGGATGGCGCCTTCGATCCACGACGGCATCAAGTCGGTGGACCCCAAGACCAACTCCGTGACCACTGGGTTTGAAACATACAAAAACGTGGCGCTAGTTAACGTCATTCCCGCGCAGATGGCGGGGGGAATTGCGCGCGATGCCGGGCTGGTCAATGAAAGCGGATTCTGCCCCATCGACCCAACCAACATGAAATCGACCAAGGACACGAACGTCTACATCATCGGGGACGCTTGCATTGCGGGTGACATGCCGAAGTCGGCGTTCGCGGCCAACAGCCAGGCCAAAATGGCGGCTATGATGGTGCGCGGGGAGCTAGCGGGCGGCAAAACCTTCCCCGCTCGTTATGCCAATACCTGCTGGAGCTTGATCGACACCGACAACACAATCAAGGTCGGCGGGCGCTACGAAGCGAAAGACGGCAAGATCTCCGCGGTTGAGAACTTCATCTCACAGACGGGTGAGGCTGCTGCGCTCCGCAAGCAGAACCAGGAAGAAAACCTCGGCTGGTACTCAGGAATCACTGCAGATATTTTTGGATAACGTCTAGGGCCTGTCGTCAGTTGTGGTTTGGAGGTGACTGCATGCCCGATAACGACCGTCCGCTTTGTGGCGAAGCATGGATGTCGCGCCGTGAGTTGCTGAAGCGCGGGTCCGCTTTGGCGGCCGTCACCTCTGGATACTTCGGCGCGGCTCCCGCTTGGGCCGCGTCCCCCGACGAGCATACCTTCAAATCCGGATCGTGCGAGGTGACGGTCCTTTCGGACGGCACTTTGAGCTTTCCGTTTTCGTTAGCACTACCAGGTCGCGATCCCAAAGAGATTGAGACACTGTTTGCTTCGGCGGGGCTGCCGACTGATCGTATCACCGCTCAAGTCAACGTCAGTATCGTGAAAACTACCGACGCCCTGATCTTGATTGACACGGGAAGTGGTGGAGAGTTTATGCCGACGGTGGGCAAGTTACCCGACCGGCTGGAGGCTGCAGGGTTTGCGCCGGATGCGTTCACGCACGTGATCTTTACGCATGCGCATGCCGATCACCTTTGGGGCGTGATCGATCCTCTGGATGGCGGCACGCGGTTCACGAACGCCAAACATTTTATATCCGGGGCTGAGTTCGACTACTGGAGCAAACCGGGTGTAGACGCCGATGTGCCGGACCTGTTCAAAACGATGGCGATTGGAACGGGTCGGCGGCTCAAGGCCATTGCCGAGCGAATCGAAAAACGCAAAGCGGGTGACGAAATTCTGCCGGGCATTTCCCTTGTCGACAGCGCAGGGCATTCGCCGGGGCACGTATCTGTCCTGGTGGGAACGGGCGGCGAGCGGGTGATGATCGGCGGGGATGCGCTCAATCATTCGCTGGTATCGTTTGCAAACCCTCGCTGGCGGTGGGGTTCGGACATGGATGCCGACGCCGGGGCCGCCACACGCATCCGGCTGCTCGATCAATTGGCGACCGATAAGATTTCTCTGATCGGGTATCATCTCCCATGGCCGGGAGTGGGTCGCATCGAGCGGAAAGATGAAGCTTACCGGTTTGTGCAGGGCTGAGGCGACAGTTATACGACCATGGCCCTTTTGATTGCCGAAACCGCAGGCGGCGGTGCGACCGGGGCCACCGGCACCACGCGTGAATACATCTACCTCTTTGACACTGAAATCGCCCCGGTCCTCGGGCTTGACCCGAGGATGGGTTCGCGCACCGTCGTCGACCGCCCGCTGGCCGTCGTCAGCGCGGTCAACACGACGCCGGTCACCTATTGGGTCAGCGTCGATCACCTCAACCGACCGGTCAAGATGACCGACGCGGCCAAAGCCAGCGCCTGGGACGCCATCTGGCAACCCTGGGGCGGGGTTCACTCAACCTCGGGAACCGCGTCGCTCGACGCCCGCTTCCCCGGCCAATGGTTCCAAATCGAATCCGGCAGGGATTCAATGCAATTGAGACTGACAGTCAGTTGAGGTATGGTGAGCCATGACGCACAGCTCCGTCTTCTGTTTCTGAAGCCCGTCGTGCGGAACGGATGGTCACATGACCCGTGGTTTGTTGGTCAAAGATGCGGCAGCGACTCCGGCAGCGGAGCGGTCGTTTGGATATGATGCCTTTGTCTCCTACAGCCACGCCGCGAGCGGTCAACTCGCGCCTGTCATAGAACAGCGGCTGCGCGTATTCGCCAAACCTTTCTGGGCTCGGCGCTCGACGCGCATTTTCCGCGACGAGAGCACGCTGCAGATGACCCCCCATTTGTGGCCAACAATCAAAGAGGGCATCGACACTTCCAAGTGTTTCATTTTGCTGGCCTCCCCTGCCGCTGCGGACTCTCCTTGGGTCGTCCAGGAACTCATGTATTGGCTCCGCGAACGTGGACAGGTGAACCTGTTCATCGTCCTCACGGAGGGCACCATCCAGTGGAGCCGGACCGCTGGCGACTTTGACTGGACGGCGACGACGGCCCTGCCGCGGCAATTGTCGCGCCAGCTGACATGGGAGCCGAAATGGGAAGACGCCCGCCCCCTGAAGCAAGCGAGCGACCTGAGCGCCCGCAACCCTGTCTTGAACAAGATCGTTGCCTCACTCTTCTCGGCGATCACCGGTAGGCCGCTTGATGACGTTATCGGCGAAGACGTGCGCCAGCACCGTCGGACCCGCTTTTTCATCGGCTCGGGACTTGCCGTCACTGCATCCATAACGGGCGCAGCGATCATTAATAACGCAGTCCAGCTCGATCAAAAGCGCCGTGAGGCCGAGGCGAGTATCACCAGCACGATTGCCCGCGCGCGTGCTCAAGCCGGCGATAGCGGCGCGGGTAACGTCGTGATGATGAGTGAAATGGATAGGCTTTCATCAATCCATTCGAGTGCATTGGCGGTTCGAACGGAAGTCCGGTGGGCACAACTCAACACCATAAATCTGAATCATGAGGTGGCTGTTCTGTCTCACGCAAATGAGGTCAAGCAGCTTATCGTGATGAGCGATGGTAAAGCCTTCGCGACGGCCACCACGAAGGAAATCTCAGCTTGGACAGCGGATGGAACAAAGCGCATAGCTAAGGTGTCAGTCCCGAAGCAACCGAGCCGGGTTCAGGTCGCCGGGGACGGCCTGCTCGGATGGGTGTCCAGTGACGAAGCTGTTGCCGTCTGGAATTGGCGGGAAAACGCCGAGCCAGTTTTCTTTCGTTTCGATAAGCCCGCCACCCGCGCACACTTTGAGCCGGCAACGGGGCGGTTTGCGACGCTTTTCAAGGATGGAACGGCCTGTGTGGCAACCGTTGCGACGGGCCGTTGCGGCCCCACAATCGCGGCCACGTCAAAAATAACGGACCTGCAATTGCTGCCGGGCGCAGACGGCCTGACGACCGTCGACTCGAATGGGACCATCGGCGTTTGGAACGTAGAGACGGGCGCGGCTGCCTTTACAGTCATGCCCTCCCGCGTCACCGACGCGGACGTGCGTAACGCCGATTGGCGGCTCATCGCGGATCCAACAGGCCGCCGCGCCCTGAGCTGGCCTGCTAGGCCTGACGATGGGAAGGATATCTCTGCCTACCGGCAAGCGTACCTGTGGGATCTGCCCGCGCGCAGTCAAAAGGCGGAACTAATCACGCCTGAGCCCGAGCGTTGGAACAGCGGGAATTCGATCAGCTCGGCTTCGTTCAGTCCAGATGGCGAAAAGATTATGCTCGTGACCCGTCAAGCGGCGAGCCTTTGGGATGCCAAAAACGGCGGCTTGGTGGGCCATCTATTCGGCCATACAAGTTACATTCGCAACGCCCGGTTTAGCCCAAATGGCCGACTTGTCGTAACGGCATCATATGACAAGACTGCGCGGGTCTGGAGCGTGGTGGATGGCCGGCTGTTAGAGACGCTCGGCGGGCACATCGATCGCGTCAACGCTGCCGGGTTCACGTCCGATGGCTGTATGATCGTGACCGTGAGCGATGATGAAACCGCCCGGTTATGGGGGCTCGGCGAAAAGCCCGCCATGATCCGGCTATCCCAAGGAAAGTGCTCTGGGGCGGAGACGGGCGAGGGAGAGCGGACGCTTAACTCTGGTGTCCTGAGTTCCGATGGCCGCCTCGTTGCGACGGCTTCGAATGATCGCCGGGCTCGGATATGGGACGTCGAAACACGCAAGCTTCGAACGGCAATGCCACGCCAAACACAAGCTGTGCTCACTGTGGACTTCTCACCCGGAAACCGGTTCCTGGCCGTTGGCGAAGGCAATTTGGACATTGCCCGCAAGTCGTCCGACCTGATCATCTATGACGCCGTTACGGGCGAAAAAGTGTCGAACACAAGCGTCGCCGGACGTGTTCGAACCGTGAGCTATAGTCCGGATGGGCGCTATCTCCTCGCCGCGGCAGGCAACGGCGAAGGACTGATCTATCGCGTCGACGCCGCCGGCAGACTTGGCGAAAAGATTGTCCTGCCACACGGATCGGATCCGATTACGGCTGCGGTCTGGAGTCACGATGGGAAACGGATTGCCACTACCTCTACTCGCGAAGATAAGCGCGCCTGCGTTTGGACACTGAAACAGGACGAAACCGCAAGTGTGACCAAGGACGGTTGTGTCCAGCTCACCGACACCGTCTTTGGTGCAGCCTGGAGCCCGATGGACGACCGCTTCGTCACCG
>JANOVN010000106.1:0-13714 GCA_031417455.1 Hyphomicrobiaceae bacterium
CAAGAAACCCTCGGCCGACTTCATCAAACTGAACGACAAAGGCCAGATCGAAGGCCTGTTTTGATCTGATGATTTCCTAAAGGATAGGGGTCCAGGGGATGAATCCCCTGGCCTTCATTGCTCTATCGTTTCATGTCCAGCGGGTCGCCCCACTAAGGTCCTTCCGATATTGATTGAATCGAGAAAAGGACCTAGCTCTTTGTTTTGTCGTGCTTCTTTTCCGCATAACCGCTCCCACCCCCGCCTGCGCGGGGGCATGCTTTTCCCGGCAACACTCTAGCCGGTGATGAGCAAGTTCCAAAGATCCAGAGCACCCCTCCATGCCCTTCCTCGTCGCCCTCTCGCTGTGCTGCTTTGCAGCCGCCCTCATTATCCGCATGGTCGACCCGCTCATCCCCGACATTGCCCGCGAGTTCGCCGCCCGTCCTGAAAACATGGCGCTCCTTGCCTCTGCCTTCGCCTTCCCCTACGCCCTCGGCCAGCCAATCTTGGGGCCGCTCGGCGACGCAATCGGCAAGGCCCGCATCATCCAAGGCTGCCTCATCGTCCTGACCTTGGCCCTCGCCCTGTCTGCGATCGCGACATCCCCCGAAACCCTTTTCGCCGCCCGCATCATGGCAGGCTTCGCAGCCGGCGGAACCGTTCCCGTGTCTCTTGCCATGGTCGGCGACCGCGTCGGCGTCGCCGAGCGTCAAGTCGCCCTGTCGCGCCTGCTCGTTGCCATGTTGACCGGCCAGCTCACGGGCGCACTTGGAGCTGGCGTCGCCGGTAGCTACCTCGGCTGGCGCGCCGTGATGTGGATTGGCTGCGGCGTTATCCTCGGCGCGGCCTTGCTCGCAAGCCGCTATCTCACCCCGCGCCAAGCCATCGTCCGCAAACCCTTCAACCTCACGTCCATCATTGACGGCTACAAATTGGTCTTCAAGAACCCGAGCGCTAAGATCTGCTATGGAGCTGTCTTCATCGGCGGCATGTGCCTGTTTGGCCTCCTGCCCCACGTTGCCACGTTGCTAGAAGCGCGCGGTGCCGGCTCCGTCAAAGAAGCAGGGTTTGTCATCGCGGGCGCTGCCATCGGCGGCGTCATCTACGCCCTCTTTGTCCGCAAAATTCTCAGTCTGCTCGGTGGCCAGATGAACATGATCCGCGTCGGCGGCATCGTCGCTGCCGTCGGCCTTGCCCTCTGCGCGCTCAATCTGACCTGGCCACAGGAAATGACCGCCTTCGTGATCATCGGTGTCGGCTTCTACATGGTCCACAATTCATTGCAGACCCAGGCGACCGAACTGGCCCCCACCGCCCGCGGCGCCGCCGTATCGCTCCACGCATTTAGCTTCTTCATGGGCCAGGCAGCTGGCGCACCAGTCTTTGGACTAGGATTTTCGAATTTCGGCCCTTCCATCACGCTAGGAATCGCCGCCGCAACCATGGCCCTCCTTGGCCTCGCACTGGCCTCCCTTCTGACGTCCAGCAACGCAGCACCCCCGCCGAGCTGAGTAAGGATGCACTAATTCTAGGCGCATGCTCGAAACTAAGGCACAAATTGGCACTTGTTATCGAAGCCAAAGCGCAGTTTCATAACACAATTCCGGTGCGCCTGCCGTTTGGGCAAACTGGCCTGCCGCTTGCGATGCTCAATCGCAAGTTGGTGGGATGTGAGATTGCCGGACCACAGCAATTCTGTCGAAGCGATGCGGTCGTGAGCAAAGGATACCTTGGGGGACTTGTGGCGATCTGCTTCGACGAAATGAACGGGCATCCATCGGCACAACCATGCGGTCCGCGCGCACCCTACTCTGGTATCGCTGACTGGATGTCATCCCAACCGCTCGAAGCCCTCCGCAAAAAACGCGAAGACGCTGAAGGTCTGTTCCGCCGCACCGGCATCACCTTCGCTGTCTATGGCGACCCCTCCTCCTCCGAACGCCTGATCCCGTTCGACATCATCCCCCGCGTGATTGCCGCCAACGAATGGCGCCGACTGTCTGCTGGCATCGAGCAGCGCGTCCGCGCGCTCAACGCCTTCATGTACGACATCTACCACCGCCAGGAGATCCTGAAGGCTGGCCGCATCCCCGAAGAGTTGATCATCAACAACTCCGCTTTCGTCCCCGAGATGATGGGCGTCATGCCGCCGCTCGGCATCTACAGCCACATCATCGGCATCGACATCGTCCGCACCGGCGAGAACGAATTCTATGTCCTTGAAGACAACACGCGCACGCCCTCCGGCGTCTCCTACATGCTGGAAAACCGCGAAACCATGATGCAGCTTTTTCCCGAGCTGTTCGCCAAAAATCGCGTCGCCCCCGTCGATTCCTACCCAGAAAGCCTGCTCAAAACCCTCGTCTCGGTCGCACCGTCAAACCTCGACCACGATCCAGTCATTGCCGTCTTGACCCCTGGCCAATTTAACAGCGCCTACTACGAGCACTCCTTCCTCGCCGACCAGATGGGCACCGAACTCGTCGAAGCCCACGACCTTGTCGTGCTCGACGGCGCGCTTCAGATGAAGACGACGCAAGGCCTGCGCCGCGTCGATGTCCTCTACCGCCGCGTCGACGACGACTACCTCGACCCGCTCGTGTTTCGTCCCGACAGCTTGCTTGGCGTCCCCGGCCTGTTTGACGTCTATCGCGCTGGCCGCGTTACCATCGTCAACGCCCCCGGCGCTGGCATCGCCGACGACAAAGCGATCTACAGCTACATCTCCGAGATCATCCAGTTCTACATGGGCGAGCCGGCAATCCTGAAGAACGTACCCACGTACAACTGCCGCAAGCCCGACGATCTGGCCTACGTTCTTGAAAACATCGAAGAACTGGTCGTCAAAGAAGTCCACGGCTCAGGCGGCTACGGCATGTTGGTCGGCCCCGCCGCCACTAAGGCCGAGCACGAACTGTTCCGCGCCAAACTCAAGGCCCGCCCCGACAACTACATCGCCCAGCCCACGCTGGCGCTCTCGACCTGCCCCACTCTGGTCGACAAAGGTCTTGCCCCCCGCCATCTCGACCTCCGCCCGTTCGTTCTCATCGGTGATCAGGTTCGCCTGATACCGGGCGGCCTGACCCGCGTCGCACTTAAGGAAGGCTCCCTCGTCGTCAACTCTTCCCAGGGCGGCGGCACCAAAGACACTTGGATCTTGCAGGATTAGACATTTTCGATGCTAGGCCGTACCGCAAACGATCTATTCTGGCTCGCCCGCTCGATCGAGCGTGCCGAAAACATGGCCCGCCTGACCGAGGTCGGCTACCGCCTGTTCCTATTGCCGCGCGAAGGCGATGGCCACGATCAGGAATGGCAGTCGACGCTCGCCAGCGCTGGCTGCGTCGATGAATATTACGCCAAGTACGACAAGGCCGAGATGGCCAACGTCGTCAACTTCCTACTGTTTGACGAAACCAATCCGTCGAGTGTGCAAACTTGCCTCGCCAACGCCCGCCGCAACGCCCGTGCCCAGCGCACGGCCATCACCCGCGACATGTGGGAAAGCATCAACAGCTCCTGGATCGAATACTCGGGCTTTAACCCGCAACGCACCTCAGGCACTGAACTTCCAAAGCTGCTCGACTGGGTCAAACAGCTTTCCGCCCAATATCGCGGCGCGATGCTGAATACCATCCTGCGTAACGACACCTATTGCTTCACCCAGCTTGGCACCTTCTTAGAGCGCGCCGACAACACGGCCCGCATCCTCGACGTCAAATACTACGTGCTGCTGCCAAGCATCGGTCTTGTCGGCAGCGCAGTCGACAACGTCCAATGGGCAGCCATCCTGCGCTCGGTCACCGCCCACCGCAGCTACCGCTGGGTCTACAAGGAAAACTATCAGCCAGCCCACATCGCCGAGTTCCTGATCTTGAACCCGCAGATGCCGCGATCCCTCCGCTCGAGTTACAATGAACTTACATCGGCCTTGGATGACTTAGGCCGCTTCTACGGCACCACCCACGCAGCCCACATGCACGCCGCGCAAACGGCCCAGCAATTGGCCGAAAACAACGTGCAGCAAATCTTCTCCGCAGGCCTCCACGAGTTCCTGCTCGAATTCACCGGCCGCAACGGCTGGCTCGCGAGCCAAATCGCCGAAGCATATCACTTCAACGGATGAGGACTGGCAGTCGAGCACCATGCTGATCTCAATACGCCACCAGACGCGCTACACGTACGACGCGCCCGCCAAATATGCGATCCAGACCCTGCGCCTGACGCCGCCTTCCTTTGTCGGACAGACCGTCAAGGACTGGTCCGTCAAAGCGCCCTGCATCGAAAATGCCGTCCACTTCACGGATAGCTTCGGCAACGCCGCGTCCCTTGTCGCCTGCAACCTCCCCCACACCGAAATCGAGATCGTCGCTCAAGGTCTCGTCGAGACGACCGATTGCGCCGGCGTCGTCAAAGGCCTGAACGACCCCTCACCCAACCGCATTTACCTGCGCCAGACACCGGCGACCACACCCGACGACGCGATCCGCGACCTCGCCGCCTCGACCAAAGCCGACACCATCCTCGCCCGCCTCCATGCTCTGATGGACGCCATCCGCGAGCGCGTCGAATACGAAACCGGCTCTACCAGTCAGTTGACGCCCGCAGCCGTTGTCCTCACCCAGGGCAAGGGCGTCTGCCAGGACCACGCCCACGTCTTCATTGCCGCCGTCCGCAGCCTCGGCATCCCCGCACGCTACGTTAACGGCTACTTCCTGTCGGGTGCCGAAGGGCCAGAAGCGGCCCACCACGCTTGGGCCGAAGCCTACGTCGATCATCTCGGATGGGTCGGCTTCGACGTCGCCAATCTCGTCTGCCCCGACGACCGCTTCGTACGCTTAGCCACCGGCCTCGACTCCGCCTCGGCAAGTCCCATCCGCGGCAGCCGCCCGATTCCCTCCGGCGCCGCCAGCGTCAAAGAACACCTCACCGTCCATGTCGAAGTCATCGACCAATCCGCCAAACAATCCCAGAGCCAGTCTCAATCCGCCGCCGGTCAGCAGCAACAACAGCAGCAACAATCCACCCCTGATGCTTCAAAGGATGCTCCCTCGACTTAAATCGCTCCCTCCCCTTTCGTCATCCCAGCGAAGGCTGGGAACCAAGCATCCCTCGATAGGCGGCAGGCTATCGGCACGCAACCCATTGAAATCCCGCCCGCTTCAATCTAAACCGGACCGAATCTTCCCGCTTGGAGCGCCCGTCCCATGACCTACGCCGTAGCGCTTCGCTTAGAGCGCGGGCTGGTATTTGCCGCCGACACCCGGACCAACGCGGGCATCGACAACATCGCCCAGTTTCGCAAGCTCCACTTCTGGCGCAAAACCGGCGACCGCGTCATCGTCGTCCTGACAGCGGGCAACCTCGCCATCACCCAAGCCGTCGTCAGCATCATCAACGAGCAGCTGGAATCAGACGACGGCTCGGCCAATGGCGAAACACAAACGATCTTCAACGCCACCAACATGTTCCGCGCCGCCCGCGTCGTCGGCGACGCCGTCCGCGAAGTACGCAAGACCGACGGCGACGCACTCGAAGCAACCAAAGCCGGCTTCTCCGCTACCTTCATCGTCGGAGGTCAAATCGGCGATGAACGCCCCCGCCTGTTCCAGATCTATTCTGAGGGAAACTTCATCGAGGCGACGGAAGACACTCCGTTCTTCCAGATCGGCGAACACAAATACGGTAAACCGATCCTCGACCGCGTCGCCGATGTCAAAATGCGCTTAGGCGAAGCCGCCAAACTCATTTTGCTTTCCTACGACAGCACACTGCGTTCGAACCTATCGGTCGGCATGCCCATCGACATCTTGGTCTACGAACGCGACACCCTCGACGTTCGCCGCGTCAAACGCATCGAAGAAGACGACGAGTATTTCAAGCACCTCTCGTCCTCTTGGGGCGAAGCCCTCCGCACCGCCTTCGCCAAAATCGACGAGTTCAAGGTGTAGCCCGTCGCGTAGCAATCATCCCGGAGCCACAATGCCCGACAACGATTCTGCCAACGCCACCCGCCGCGAGCGCGGGAAAGCAGCCCTTACCCGTATCCACGGCGAACGCGGGATCGGCTACGTCGCAGCGCTGCGTGAATTCGCCCCCGACTTCGCCGACATCCTGGTCGACTTCCCCTACGGCGACATCTACGCCCGCGACGGCCTCGACCCGAAGTCCCGCCAGATCGCCACCATCGCAGCCCTCACCATCCTGGGCGACAGCCGCCACGAACTCGAAATCCACATAGCAAGCGCCCTGCGCGTCGGCTGCACTCGCACGCAAATCATCGAAGTCATCATGCAAATGGCCGTCTACGGCGGTTTTCCCCGTGCCCTCACAGCCCTCGCCGCCGCCAAGGCCGCTTTCGCCACCGCCGACGTCAAATAGTTTGTCATCTCTCACACCAGCGCCATCACCGTCTCGAGCGTGTCCGCCTCGCTCGCAGGCTTATCCCACCTGATCCTGTGCACGCGGGGAAACCGCATCGCAACGCCCGACTTGTGCCGCGCCGACCGGTGCACCGCATCGAAGGCAATCTCCAGCACGATCCCCGGCGCAACGCTCAACACAGGTCCAAAGCGCTCCACTGTATTGGCTCGTATCCACTTATCGAGATCGCCCAACTCCGCATCGGTAAACCCTGAATATGCCTTGCCGACCGGCACCAACTGCCGCGCGCCGTCTGTCTCTTCGCGCCAAACCCCGAACGTGTAATCAGAATAAAACGAACTCCGCTTCCCCGACCCGCGCTGCGCATACATCAGCACGCAATCGAGCGTCAGCGCCGCCCGCTTCCACTTGTACCACTGCCCCTTCACGCGGCCCGCGAGATAAGCGCTGTCGCGCCGCTTGAGCATCAACCCCTCGATCGCCTCTGCCCGCGCGCCACCCCACAACGCCCCCAACTCGTCAAAGCTCGCGAACGCAATAAGCGGGCTGACATCGCAATGGCGCGGCTCATGAGCCGCATGCCACGCCTCCAGCCGCCCTCGTCGCGCATCGAACGGCAGCGCCCGCAGATCGTCACGGCCCTCAAACAGAATATCGTACAGCCGCACGAACGCGGGATAATCCCGCAGCATCTTCGCTGTCACAGACTTGCGATTGAGCCTCTGTTGCAAATCATTGAACGGCGCAACTTGCCCCTCGCGCACAACCAGCAGCTCGCCATCGACGACACACGTCATCCCAACAAACGCCGAACACACTTCGGGAAAGGCCACCGAGATATCATCGCCCGCCCGTGAAAACATCCGCACATCCAGTCCCATGGCTGAAATCTGCACCCGGATCCCGTCCCACTTCCACTCGGCAACCAAATCCTCGGGGCTGAGCCCGTCCCACTCGCTCTCCTCGATTGGGTGCGCCAGCATCATCGGCCGGAACATCGCCTTCGCCCCTGGATCAGGCCGCGCAGCCTTGCCCTCCAGCCACGCAAACAGCTCACCGAACGGCGCATCGACGCCATGCCAGATCTCCTCGATCTCAGCGGCCTCGCGCTTGCCCCATTCCGCCAACGCGACCTTCGCCAACCGCGCCAAAACCCCAGCGCGCGGCGCACCGCCGAGCAACTTCAAAAGCGCCCACCGCCCCCGCGCGTCGAGCCGGTCGAGTACCGACGCCAACAGTGCATTCACGCCCCCGCGCGGCACGTTCTGAAACGCGGCCACGACATCGGCCAATCGCGGTGCCGGCTCGGAACGGATCGCTTCCGGCCACAACAACGCGACCGTCTCCGCCGTATCGCCGATGTAATCCCGCGACAGCGTATAGAGCAACGGATCGACCCGCTCGCTCATCAACTCCAGCAAAACCTTCCGCAGCGAAATCCTGACCGGGACTTGGTCCGTTAACACCGCCAGCGCCCACCCGCGATCAGGATCAGGCGCAACCCGAAAATACGCGACCAGCAGCGCGATCTTGCGATTGCGCGACGGCGTCATCACCAGCTTGTCGAGCAATTCCGCAAACAACTGCATCAATTTATTCCCCCTCTCTCCATCGCCTTCGATGGGGAGAGGGTCGGGGTGAGGGGCGGCAGCAACAAAGGTGCGTGAGGGGGCGGCCACGAGTCGAACCCGGCGCCGCGCGCACTCAGCGAACTGCCGCCCCTCACCCTAACGCTCTCCCCGAGTAGTACGGGGAGAGGGGATGTTTGTTCAATCCCCCTCATCATCACGCCCCACCAACGCCAGCGCCCGCCCCCTGATCCCCATCAATTCCATCTGCCGCACGAGAGCATCGTCCCGCCCATGCGTCACCCACACATCCTTAGCCCCGGTCTCCACAATCGTTTCAATCAACTCGGGCCAATCGGCGTGATCGGAGATCACCAGCGGCAACTCTACCCCCGACTGCCGCACCCGCCCGCGCGTCCGCATCCACCCGCTGGCAAACACCGTGACCGGATCGGCAAACCGCCGCGACCACTTATCCCCTATCGACGACGGCGGACATAGCACCAGCGCCGTCGCAACGTCCTCCCGCGACGCCTCCATCACCGGCCGCACATCGCCGAAGTCCTGCCCAAACCCTTGATACAGCCCCGTCAACCCGACCAGCGCCGTATGCAAATAAATCGGCCTGTCGAACCCGGCCAACCGCAACACCTTGAGCAATCTCTGGCACTTCCCCAGCCCATAAACGCCAACCAGATGCGCCCGCTCCGGCTGCTCGACGATCGACGCCATCAGCCGCAAAATCTCATGCTCGGCTTTTTCGTGCTTAAACACCGGCAACCCGAACGTCGCCTCTGTCACGAACACATCGCACGGCACGACTTCGAACGGCGCGCACGTCGGATCCACCGCCCGCTTGTAGTCGCCCGACACCACCGCGCGCTGCCCGCCATACTCAAGCACCACCTGCGCCGACCCTAGAATATGCCCCGCCGGCACAAGCCGCACGCCAACCCCGTTGACGGACAACGTCTCGCCCAGCGTCGTCGGTTGAAAGACCCCAGCGCACCGCTCGCCATAGCGCACCTTCATGATCGCCGCCGTCTCGGCGGTCGCCAGCACATGACCATGTCCAGACCGTGCATGATCGCAATGCCCGTGCGTAATCACGGCCTTGTCGACCGCCGCCCGTGGGTCGATGTAGAACTGCCCCGGCTCGCACCACAGCCCTTGCGACCTGGGAAACAGCCACGTCTCAACCGGTGCCGACATATGTTTTGGTTCGCTGGATCCCATCCAGACAATATAGGGCGGGACAGTTCAATATCGAAACGGCCTTCGAGCAGCCCCGCGAAAAATCCCAGCTCCTATCGCAGCGCTCGGGCTACAGCGCCCAACCGGACGCCCCGCAGTAGCGCGCAAATCATCACGCAATGATATCCGGCCGCAACTGATCTTCCACGTTGGTCATCTGGTCCTTGATAGCCAGCTTCCGCTTCTTCAAACGCTTGATATGCAGCTGATCGGTCACCGCCGCAGCCTCGAGCGCCGCGATCTCGGCATCGAGATCGCGATGTTCTCCGCGCAACCGGATCAGTTCGTCCCGCAATTCACGTTCGTCGTGCCGTGCCATAGTTCTCCGCCGCCCCTGGCGTTCGAATAAGTGACTACGTCCATAGTCCCCGAGAGTCCCCGAGAGTTCCCGTGAAACACCGAGCGGCGGACTATCGTCGCGATTTTCACCGCAAGCAAGCCAACATGAGCATTTTCAAGCGAAGTGGACACCGGTTCGCGTGAAGAAAATGTGAAACAGCAAGAATCCGCGCAGTTTTCGGTAGAGTGCACCGCCCCGGATTGACAACCGCACGGTTGCAGTAGCGAAAAATTGAACGAAGTAGTTAGTCAATTCTTTTATGAGCCGATAAATTTGACGCACTGCGCAATGGACAGTGAATCAAGCTTCTGTCAGTCTACCCGTGTTGTGAAATCGCCAGCGGAGGATTGGATGTCACTATCGACTCATCTCTCAGAGCTTACCGAGAAGCATAAGCTTCTCGAGCGCAAAATCGCAGAGTCCTTGGCCCGGCCAAGTACCGACGATCTGGAGATACTTCGGTTGAAGCGAGAGAAGCTCAAACTCAAAGACCGCATCACCGAGCTGAAGTCCTAACACCCTACTCCTGCAAACATACGAAAGGCGCGGTGTGATTCGCGCCTTTTTTGCTGAGCATGGTAACCCAACACCTTCGCTTCGAGATCCTCTACTACTGCCGCCCCTTGCCGTGCCGTTGCGGCAACGCAGCCAATGCCTGCTGACATCCCGGCGACGCTTGAGCCTGTTTTTCCTTCAAACATTCCCGCTGCGGCTTGCCTTTTTCAACCGTTCCGCACAACGCAGCAACATCGCCCTTGCATGACATCGCGACGGCCTGCTGCAGTGCTTTTCGTTCGGCAAGCATGCTCTGACACGGCTGGGATAACTTCGCGGCGTTTTCCCGCAAGCACATCCCAACGCCGCCCTTACCCTTTTCGACGCCCGTGCACACGCTGGCAATATCGGCCCGGCAGGCAGCCATACCTTTACCGCCAGCCATTCCTTTACCGCCCGCTATGCCCGGACCCCGATTGCCGCCCTTATCGACCACGCTCTGAATGGCGGCCAGACACGGCGTCGATAACTTCGCTTGGTGTTCCTTCAAGCACGCAAACTTGCGGCCGCCACCGCGCGCAACTCCGCCGCACAGCGAAATCATATCCCCCCGGCAAGCGCTCATCGCAGCCCGTCCGGCCCCTTGCCCGCCCATAACATCCCCCGGTAATGGCGCAGGCAGCGCCCCAGCAGGCGGCGGCGGAGTGGGTGTCGTCGCCCCCTGCGCAAGGCACACCTGGGGGCCCAATGCGATCAAACAAAATCCGGCAACAGCGGCGAGCGTCATTCGAGCCATGAGCACACGTTCCTATACGGTCAGGGTGAAAGCCAATCTTCATCCCGAACGTACGAACACTCAGCTTCCGTCGCTCACAGCCTGTCTCGATAGAGACACGCTCTCAGACCTCCACCGGCTCAGCGGCAATAGCGACCACTTCGCCCCGCTTCAACGTCAACGCCAGGTGCCCCTGTTTCAACCGCAGCGCATCCTCACCAAAAACGATCCGCCGCCAGCCGGTCAGAGTGCGCACGTCCGCTACAGTCTCCGATGCGATCTGCTCCAACTCGTCCGTATCGGCAATCAACCGCGGCGCAACCCGATGCCGCGCCGCCGCAGCCTTCAGCAGGACACGCAACAGCTCGACCGTCGCGTTCGCCTCCGCCGACATCGGCGCCGTCACATTGAGCGGCGGCACCGTCTTGGGATCGGCTTCCAGCCCCCGCTTCACCGCGTCCAGAATGTCTTTGGCCCGCGCCGACCGCGCAAACCCGTCGCTCAATGTCCGCAGCTCCGACAGCTTATCGGCGGTCGTCGGGGCCTGATTGGCAATGTCAAACAGCGCCTCGTCGCGCAAAATCCGCCCGCGCGGCACATTCTGCCCCTGCGCCAGCCGCTCGCGCCATGCCGCCAGTTCGATCAAAATGGCAAGCGCCTTGCGATTCTTGACCCGCAACTTCAGCCGTTTCCAGGCATCCTCGGGCAGCGTCTGATACGTGGAAACCTGCATCAGCTCGGCCATTTCCTCGGCGACCCACTCGGTCCGCTTCCCCGCCGCCATTTCGTCCACGAGATATGTATATACGTCGCGCAGATGCGTCACGTCGGCCAGCGCATAAGTGAGCTGCCCCGGCGTCAACGGCCGGCGGCTCCAGTCGGTAAACCGCGACGACTTATCAAGATCGATGCCGGTGACCTTTTTGACGAGGTTCACGTAACTGACGCTCTCGTTGAACCCGCACACCATGGCCGCCACCTGCGTGTCGAACACCGGCTTGGGCACTTTCCCGGTCTGGGCAAACACGATCTCGACGTCCTGGCGGGCGGCGTGAAAAACCTTCACGACCCCTTCGTCCATCATCAGCGCATGAAACGGCGCAAGATCGATCCCCGCCGCAAGCGGATCGACGATGACCTCCAGATCCGGGCTCGCCATCTGGATGAGACACAGGATCGGCCAGAACGTCGTCTCGCGCATGAATTCGGTATCGACCGCGACAAAGCTCGCCTTCGCGAGCTCATCGCACGCATTCTGCAGATCGGCAGTGGAAGTTATGACACGCATGGTTCGGGCCTATAGCGCAGCCGGCGCGCTTTGTCGCGAATTTGTAAAAGCCTTCCTACAATTCAATGAAAGTAGTCCTTCTGCGGCACCAATGGCGGATCACAATCCCAAGCCAGCCCCGTCATCCCTGCAATTTTGCAAACTTGCTGCTTGCAGTTTCCAAACGAAGCGCCTAATGAACCGCTTCTTCCGGCGCACGCTTTCCAGCCGCGTCGGCTCGACCCTATGAACGGGTCATGGAATGGGGCTATAGCTCAGCTGGGAGAGCGCTTGCATGGCATGCAAGAGGTCAGCGGTTCGATCCCGCTTAGCTCCACCAACATCCTCCAATGCAATCTACAAGACTGTACCAATTCAGTAGCCTGCTGACTTTCGGCACGCGACGATTGCACAATTGCGCCGCCGCTGCGCCCCAAAATTGAAACTGGCACCAAACTGGATCACCCGCCTCGTTCATAAGTCGAATTTTGAATATTAACAAAGTCTTGACGCAATACTCCGTGTTACACATCAGCCCAGAAGGCTTGATGACCACGCAAGGGGACGTCCGCATGCTGATACGCCCGTCGCTTGAGGTCCCTGCCGTCCTGCGCCGCTCGCTCGAAGCGTTCCGCGCTGGCGACCCGGTCACCCTGGCCGAAGCATTCGCACCCAACGCCTCCCTCGTCACCCAATTCGACGCCAAGCTGGCCCGCAGACTTGGCCTTGCCGCCCTGAATGGCGCTCCGCTGCAGGCGCAAGGGGCCATCGAAATCATGAAATTCTACGCGCTCGAGTTCGCAACCTTCGACATCACCCATTTCGAAGTGCTCGACACTTTGATCGTCGGCCGCGAAGTGGCCGCAACCTGCGAATGGGGAATGAAAGTCCGCGACAATGGCCCCGCTTTCTACGGCCGATGCCACAACATCTGGACATGGACCAATCCGGCCGCAAAATCCTTAACGGTCGCACGCTCTGCAAAATCGTCACCCCAGACTGGGACCACACGATCAACTAGTGTGCTTCTCGAAAAAAGCATGCCCCCGCGCAGGGTCGCACCAATCAGCGCGCGCTGATTGTCGAGGGCTCCATCGCCGTCCTGATGGCATCGCTGAGCCGCAGCGGCTTGCCCGACACCGACACCAGCACCACCGTCACGTCTGCCTCGCACAGCCGCACGCCGTCGCGATGCACCTGCTGATTGAGCGTCACGCTCGCCCCGCCCAACTCCTTGACGGTGGTAATCACCTCCAGCACGTCGTCCATCTTGGCTGGACGCGCAAAATCAAATGACATCCGCCGCACCACGAACGCCGCCGGTGCGAGGCTATCGCTGCCGTCGATCAGCCGACGCGCATCCGTGCCCAACAGCCGCAGAAAATCCGTCCGCCCCCGCTCGCACCACCGCACGTAGCTCGCGTGATAAGCAACGCCACCCGCGTCAGTATCCTCGAAATACACCCGCACCGGCGACCGGTGTCGCTGCTGCCCGTCAACGACCTCAAGCCGCCCCGCCAGATCGGGCCAAGTTTTCAAGCTCATACCGAATCCTTCAAACTCATGCGACTCCAGCTTCGCCCAACTCGATCAACACGATCTCCGGCGGCCGCCCGAACCGGATCGGCATCCCGCTGCAGCCAAGCCCG
>JANOVN010000107.1:0-3993 GCA_031417455.1 Hyphomicrobiaceae bacterium
GCCGCGCATCCCCTACGACGAAGCCATCCGCACCTACGGCTCCGATAAACCCGACCTGCGCAACCCGATCAAAATGGCCGACGTAACCGAACACTTCCGCGGCTCAGGCTTCAAAGTCTTCGCCAGCATGATCGAAAAAGACCCCAAGGTCCGCATCTGGGGCATCCCCGCGCCGACCGGCGGCAGCCGCGCCTTCTGCGACCGCATGAACGCCTGGGCCCAAAAGGAAGGCCAGCCCGGCCTCGGCTACATCTTCTGGCGCAGCGCCACGACGACTCTTGAACCGGGAGTCGGCCCCAAATTAAAGGATGCCCTTTCAAAGGCTAACACCACGGGCGATACGAAAGAACTCGAACAGGTTAAAAGGGACGCTGGTCTCGATGCATTTGAAGCATCTGGACCACTCGCCAAGAACATCGGTGAGGAGCGGACAGAAGCAGTTCGTACGCAGCTTGGCTTGAGATCAGGCGACGCCGTCTTCTTCGTCGCAGGCGACCCGGCCAAGTTCTACAAATTCGCAGGCCTCGCCCGCGACCAGATCGGCCGCGAGCTGAAACTGATCGACGAAACCCGTTTCGACCTGTGCTGGATCGTCGACTTCCCGCAGTACGAATGGAACGAAGACGAGAAGAAAATCGACTTCTCCCACAACCCGTTCTCGATGCCCCAGGGCGGCCTCGATGCCCTCAACGCCGCCGACACCAACGAGAAAATCCTGGCCCTCAAAGCGTTCCAGTACGACATCGTCTGCAACGGCTTCGAGATCGCCTCGGGCGGCATCCGCAACTCCGTGCCCGAAGCCATGATCAAGGCGTTCGGCATCGCCGGTCTCGGCCCCGACGTGGTGGAAGCCCGCTTCGGCGGCATGTACCGCGCGTTCCAATACGGCGCACCGCCTCACGGCGGCATGGCGGCCGGCATCGACCGTATCGTCATGCTGATCCTCGGCGCCAAGAACCTCCGCGAAGTCACGCTGTTCCCCATGAACCAGCAAGCCAACGACCTGCTCATGGGCGCCCCCAGCGAAGTCTTCCCCGCCCAACTCCGCGAATTAAACCTCCGCATCGCGATTCCCGAAAAAGAAAAGAAGGCCTAACCCCACGCGGTGGCCGGGCCGGAACCCTAGATGTGGCGGAGGTCGCTCGCGTCGAAGGTTGCGAGCGACAAACCGTTGACGGCCAGATGCTCGCCGTTGTCGAATGTCATGTAAATGCCGTTGGCTCCGTTGGCGACGGTGTGCGCCCTGACTGCCGCAAAGTCAGCCAACCCGAACGCCAACAAGTCGAGCAGATCGACGCCGTTTTGGAAGTTCGACACGTAGTCGTTGCCACCGTTTGGCCCGAACACGAAAGTATCCATGCCCAGATGCCCGATCAACGTGTCATTGAATGAACCGCCAGCCAGACTGCCGCCATCGACATTGTTGACAACGTCCTTGTGACCGTTGTCCAGGGTGGTGATCTTGGTTGCAACCGACCCGTCGGGTTTATAAGTGACCGCCAACGTGTCGTAGGTGAACACATGACCGTCGTCCGACTGGAAGTACGCCGTCTTGTGACCGGCTGCGTCGAACGACACTTCCGTCCGCAATTGATTATCGTAGACGGTGGTCGTCTTGCTGAAAACCCCGCCCGTAAAGTCCACCGTGTAGGTATCGTAAGCAGCCGTGTGGGACCCATCGGTGTAGATGGTTTTCGTTAGCACGCCGCCCGTATGCTGGATCTCGTAGGTGTTGTTGTTGTCGAGGGTGAGAACCTGACGGACTTCGACGCCCGCTGCGTTATACTCGACGACCTTCATCTTGTAGTCGGGAATCGCGTTGAGGCTATCGTTGTCCTCGTAACGCGCCAAAACGCCGTTCGAATAAACCAGCGTCGTGATCCGCCCGTTGTCATAAGTGAACGTCGAGCCAATCGGCTTGCCATCGAGCCCAGTCGTTTGCGACCAGCCCGTCAGCGGGCTCGAGTGGGAAACATCGGTGAAGACGGTCGTGTTGCTCGTCGCACCATACGTCGTCAGTGTCGTATCCCCGTTGTCTGCGGTGCTGAGCACGCTCTGCAGCGTTACACCATCAGCCTTATAGGTGAACACCTGACCAGACCAGTCGAACGCATCCAGCGTATCTAGCTTGGAAACGCTGGTCTTCTTGCCGTTTGAATAGAATACCGTCTCGTCGATTCCGTTGTCGAACAAGGTCTCGGCGCTCGTCAGGGCCCCGCTTGGATTGTATTGCAATGTAGAGCGTTGCAGCGTCGTGTTGCTTGGATCGTATACAATTTCGATCGACTCGAGCAGGCCCGCCGCATAGTTCACGGTGTTGTGGCCATTCGCGTTCTTGAACTCGACGTGCTCCACGCCCGCCGCCGCAAGACTAGCGAGATCGGAGGGCGTCAGATAGCCGTCAAAGGCCACGGTGTCGCTGGTTCCAAAAGCGCCCGCAACCAGCAACGCCTGACTTGCCTCGCCAAGCTCGACCCGCATTCCCGTCCCACCTTGAAAGAGGTAGATCGCCTCGATGTTGGAAACCGTGGTCCCGGCAAGCGACGCAGCGTCACTGCCAAAGAGGTAAAGCTGATCAAAGCCCTCGCCACCATCCATCACCTCGCCGGCTGTGAGGTCAGTTCCGACGGCCTGGAAAAGGTCGTCGCCTTTGCCGCCATACAACAGATCGGCTCCCAAGCCGCCCACGATAGTGTCGTTGAGATCGCCGCCGGTAAAGCTGTCGCCACCACCAGACCCGGAGAACGTATTCTGCGCACCCGTCGCACCCAGAACGGTTTCGGCATCATCGTCACCATAAATGCTGACCTGGTAGAAGTGCGCCGGATCGAACGTGAACTGCGACACATCGAGCGTCGTGCCTGTCGAAATCGAGAAGTAGATCTCGTTGTAGGCATCAAGTCCGCCTGAAACAGCCGTGGTGGACGACAGCCCATTGCCCACTTCTTCGGCCATGAAACCCGCTTGCTTTTGGACCGAGGTATCGTCGAAGACAATCGCTTCGATGGACGTCAGATCGGAGGCCGTGAAATCTCCAAACTCAATGACTTTGAGCGTGTCGATGCCGGTTCCGCCCGTGATGGTATCGAAGGCGCCCTCGCCTGATCCCACGACGAACGTATTGTTGCCGTTGCCGCCGTTCAGATTATCGGCGCCCAGACCGCCGCGAATGATGTCGTCCCCGTTGCCCGAGGAAATGATATCGTCTCCGTCTGTGCCCGTGATGATGAAATCGTCGGTCAGGCTGTAGGCCACGTTGCTGCCCACAGGCGTGATGACATTGGAGACGGTCCGGCTGACCGCAAGCCCGGACGGATCCTCGGTAACCGAATTCCCGGCAACATCGATGATGACATTCGGGACGGTCGGATTATTGCTCAAATCCGTCGGGTTGTTAGCCGATCCCGTCGAATAATCGACAATCCGCGCACCGCCCGTAATGATACCGGGAACGAGGTCGATGCTTTGACTGACAGTGCCGTTGGGGCCGGACTGGTCATTGTAAGTAACCGTCAGCGTGACATTGCCCGCAAGCGCCGCGCCGCCATGTTCAAACGTCAACGCCCGCATCACTTCGTCGATGTCGGCTTGCGTCGCGGGCAAACCGTTGAAGGCACCGAACGCAACCGTAAACGTCAGCCCGCTCGCCGACTGAACCCTGTTGAACTCGCCGATCTTGTGCCCACTGAGTTTGAAAATATTCCCGCCAGCGCCACCATCCATGACGACGATACCAGCGCCCGGCGCGAGCGTGAACACGATGTTGTCGAGTGCGCTTCCCCCCGTCGCGGAGGCAGTCGTCAGCGTAACAATCCCGGCGTCATAGCCCCCCAACGCTTGGTAATCCGCATCGGTCCAATAGCCAATCTGCGACGCGTTTGACGGCGTATCATATAGCAACACACTAGTGAAATCGGCATTATGGGTGGTTGAGTTACACTCTACCCAGCCGCCAAGCCACGAGACGTCACCTTTTGGTATCAAAATCGTCTT
>JANOVN010000108.1:0-4323 GCA_031417455.1 Hyphomicrobiaceae bacterium
TCAACCCAATTCGGCCAGCAGACTAAGCTTTCCCACGCCGCCCGGCTAGCCAAGCGGCGAACAGCGTTCCAGGCCCAAGTTCAGAACGCAAAAGCCGAGACCTCCTACAGGTCGTAATTCTTGCAGCCTAAACTCTAGTACACCGCGCCCATCGGCCAGCAAAGACAAACGAGCACAACACGTCTTCTATCTGGTATACAATATACAACATCTTTTGCAACATTTTGCCGCGTCCCAAAATGGAATTAATTTGAGCTCATGGGTAATCAAGCGTGCTCGCGCAACGCGGCCGCAATCATCTGTCCGACAACCGCTGCATTGCGCGCAATCCCAACACCGGCAGCCTCGAGCGCTGCAATCTTGGGCGCCGCCGCCCCGCCGCCATCGGTCGCGAAAGCTCCTGCATGCCCCATCCGCCGTTCCGGCGGCGCATGACGCCCCGCGACGAAAGCAACAATCGGCTTGGCTGGCCGCACGTCACGGACATACGCAGCAACCTCTTCCTCTTCCGTGCCGCCGATCTCGCCGATCACCACAATCCCGCGCGTTCCCGCGTCGGCAAGAAACAGCTCGACGCAATCCTTGAGGCTCAGCCCGTGAACCGGATCGCCGCCAACCCCGACCGTGGTCGATTGCCCAAGCCCGGCCAGCGTCGTCTGCGCCATGACCTCGCTCGTCAGCGATGCCGACCGCGACGCGATCCCGATCCCGCCCGCCTTCGCATTCACCGTCGTCATGACGCCGGCCTGACACAGTCCCGGCGATAAAATCCCTTGGCTGTTAGGCCCCACAAGTCGCGTCTTCGTCCCTCGCAGCGCTTGACTGACCCGCACCATGTCCATCACCGGCACGCGCTCGGTCACACAAACCAGCAGCGGCACTTCGGCTTCAATCGCCTCGATCATGGCTTTAGCGGCATGATCGGGCGGCACGAACAGCATGCTCACGTTGGCACCGGTCGCCGCGACCGCCTCCGCCACCGTCTCAAAAATCGGCGCGTCGAGATGCGACCGCCCACCCTTCCCCGGCGTCACGCCCGCCACGACCTTGGTGCCATAGGCAATCATCCGCGCCACATGATAGGTAGCGGCCCGCCCGGTAAGCCCCTGCACCAGCAGGCGCGTCTGCGTGTCGATAAGTATGGCCATTACGCGGCCTCCTTCGCCAACACCGCCATCACCAATTCCATCGCATGCTCCAGATCCCGCGCGTCGGTGAACGCAACCCCGGATGCCTTGAGCCTGACCCGCGCGAAATCCGCATTGTTCCCGGCAAACCGCACGATCACCGGCACCGCGCGGCGCACCCGCCGCATCGCCACACCGACGCCTTCCGCGACCGTATCGCACCGCTGCATGCCCCCGCCGTGGATGTTGATCAGCAACACCGCAACATTCGGGTTTTCCAAAACAACCTCGATGCCATAAGCGACATCGAGACTGGATGCCGTCGTCCGGATATCCATAAAATTGGCGGGCTTCCCGCCCGCATCGATCACCATATCGAGCGTCGCCAACGACAGCCCCGCGCCATTGCACACGACGCCGATATTGCCGTCCATTTTTTGATAGTTGATCTGATGCCGGTCCGCCGCCAGCTCCTTGGGATCACCTTCTTCAACTTGAATTTGCGCCCGCAACGCCGATAACGCGGGATGCCGGAACAGCGCATTGCCATCAACCGTCAGCTTGGCATCTAGCGCGACCAAGCGCCCATCGCGCGTCAACGCCAGCGGATTGATCTCAACCAGCGTCGCATCAAGCTCGACCGCCAGCCGCGCCATCCCGGCAAACACATCCCCAGCCTTCTGCGCCACCGCGCCCGACAATCCGATTGCCTCAGCCGCCCCCAAAAAATCGCCCGAAGATCCAGTAACCGTTACTCTCAAAGGAAAGCGGACAATCACCGAAGGATCCGCCGCAGCCTTCTCCTCAATGTCGCCGCCGCCTTGCCCGCTGACCAGCAATTCCAGCTCAGCCAGCGACCGGTTCACAACCACAGCGGCATAAATTTCCCGTTCGATCTCGAACGCTTCTTCGACATAAACCCAGCGGACTTTTTCCCCGGAAGGCTTCGTCTGACTTGTCACCAATGGCTTGGCGAGTAACTGTCCGGTAATCGCGCGCGCCTCTTCAGGCGTCGCTGCAAACCGGATGCCGCCGGCCGCCCCGCGCGCACCACCATGAATTTGCGCCTTGATGGCAAACCTGGGAAAAGCCAGCCGCCGCGCCAGCCGTTCGGCGTCCTCAGCGCTCCCCGCCACGCGCCCGCGCGGGATTTCGATCCCAAAGCGGCAAATTAACTCCTTGGCTTGAAACTCGTACAGGTTCATCGCAAATCCAAAGGCCGCTTCAGCACAACTTGCCAGCTCTCGAAACTTTAGTCGAAAGATGAAGCGCGCCGCAAGGAAGTCCTGTTGTCCATGCGGCGAATTTCATCTCCTCAGGGCATAGCCGCTTCGCCTTGGCCGCAATGACAGCACGACCGCGAGACGTTAAGGATGAACCTCAAAACAATTGCGACGCAGACAGGAACGGTAATCGATGGCGATTCTACTCGCGACACTGAGCGAACAAGCGATGCAATGGGTTCAAGCAATCTTTGGATCAAATAGCGGAACTGTCCTCCAAATTCTCCAGATCATTGGCATCGACATCCTGCTCTCGGGCGACAACGCCGTCGTCATCGCCCTCGCCTGCCGCTCCCTGCCACCTGACAAGCGCAGAATCGGCATCATCCTTGGCGTCGCCGCTGCCATCATCCTGCGCGTCATCTTCACCCTCAGCCTGCAATTCGTCATCGGCTGGCCATGGCTAATGCTTGTTGGCGGTTTCCTGCTGTTATGGATCGCTATCCAGCTCCTCATCGAGGCCGACGACTCGGAAAAAGTCATCGCCGACAACAAAACCCTGATGGGCGCCGTTCGCACAATCGCGCTCGCCGATCTCGTCATGAGCCTCGACAACGTGTTAGCCATTGCCGGTGCCGCCCACGGCCATCCCGGCCTTATCCTGTTCGGCCTCCTCCTCTCGATCCCGCTCATTATGGGCGGCGCGACCCTCATCATCGGTCTGCTGACCCACTTCCCCATCCTCGTCTGGGCCGGAGCTGCCCTGCTCGGCTGGATTGCCGGCGAACTCATCGCCAGCGAGCGCATGCTGGCACCGCTCTACACCTCCTGGGCCCAAGCCTTCGGCGCAAACCTCACACCCCATGCCGTAGGCCTCCCCCCCTCTGCCATCCTCCACGCCGGCGGCGTCATCGGCGCTGCAATCGTCCTCATCGTCGGCCTCATCGCCCAAGCCCGCCGATCCGCCCGAGCCCGCCGCTCCGACCGCCAAGCCTCGACATGACCCACTCCCACTCCCCCGCCTCCTTCCCCTCCCCCTATCGGCTTCGATGGGAAGAGGATCGGGGGGAGCGGCGGCAACGACCCAATCCATCCCCGAAAAAAAAGGCCGCTGCGGATGCAGCGGCCTTTTTCATTCAATACGCGTCGCTTCAGTGCGCGTGAGCCATCTCTGCCACGGGACCCGTCGCCGGATACCGCTTGTGATGCGCCCGAAGCGCTGGCTTGAGCAGCAACAGAGCAGCAAAGGCCGCCAAGATGTCCATCGCCGCGACGCCGTAAAGCAATACTGACCAACCATAGGCAGCAACAATCATGCTGCTGAATGGGATCAACAGTGCAGCGACTCCCTTGGCGCAATAAAGCACGCCATAGATGCTACCGATGTTTTCAGTCCCAAACGCGTCAGCCGACGTTGCGCTATAGAGCGAGTAGACTTCGCCCCACGCCAGGAACACGATCCCCGACAGCAACACGAACATCCAAGGACTCGTGCCTAATTTAGCAAGGGCGATGATGCCAATGCCTTCCATTGCGAACGCAATAAACATCGTGTTTTCGCGGCCGATCCGATCTGAAATCGCACCGAAGATGGGACGCGACAAACCGTTCATGATCCGGTCGAGAATGAGGGCGAACGGCAAGGCTGAAATGATGATCCAGCCATACAGTGGGCTCCACACGTTGATCGGTGCGTCCTTGACGCCCAAGTCCTTCGCCATCGGTCCGAGCTGAGCAACAGCCATGAGACCGCCGGTGACGGTCAGAATGAACATCGCAAACAGCAGGTAGAACAACGGGGTCTTGAGAGCTTCTCCAAGCGTATACTGATGGCGAGCCTGAACAATCGTCTTCGAGACGGGAGTTTCGCCACGACGCGGCGAAAACAGGAACAAGGCGGCAATCATGATGATCACACCTTGAGCAACGCCGTAGTTGAAGAAGGCGTCCTTGAACTGGCCGGCCTTGATCAT
>JANOVN010000109.1:0-30220 GCA_031417455.1 Hyphomicrobiaceae bacterium
GGTGTGCGCGGTCACGCTAATGGCGTCTCTGGTCGCCGATCTCGTTTTCCTGCCAGCGACCATTATGCTCGCTCGGGAGGTTTGGCCGCTCAAGCGACCTCTGGCAGGGGGAGTGAGGGAGCTGTAGCGGGGCCCTACGCCTTAGGCCGTCGGGCTGTTGCGCCGTGTCGATGAACATTTGGATCGCGGCCGCTGCGGCCTCGGCTCGTATTGGGGTCGGACGGCAAGAGCTGTACCTGACGTCACCGAGCGTCTGGTATGTGTCATCTGCAACCATCCACACCCTTGTTTGGAGCCGCAAGGCCGGAAACGCGCTGGGCCTGCTATCCTTGTGCCAACCGAATCACCCAGCGAGGATCCGCCATGGGCGTTGCCGTCCCCAAGTTCAAAAACCGCACCGAACCAGCCCACGACGGCGATCCGTCGCTGTTTCTTGGGGTGTCGTCTTCGGCGCGCGGGTATGCGTGGCGCGAGCGGTTGCCGCTAGCCGCCCACAAGCTGGCGGCAGCGATCAGCCAGCAGCACGGCTTGCCGGACTTGCTCGGGAGGGTATTGGCGGCGCGCGGCGTCGGGCTCGACGACGTAACAACCGTACTCGACCCAACGATCAAGGCGCTGTTACCTGACCCAAGCACCTTGCGTGACATGGACAAAGCGGCGGCGCGCTTGGCGGATGCGATCCAGGCAGGGCAGCCAGTGGCAATTTTCGGCGACTATGACGTCGATGGGGCATCGTCGTCGGCACTGCTGCACCGGTTCCTGTCGCATCATGGGGTGGCTGCACGGATTTATATTCCAGACCGGCTGTTTGAAGGTTATGGGCCGAACGCGACGGCGATCCAGGCGCTCATGACCGAAGGCGCGCAGCTGATCGTGACGGTCGACTGCGGGACGACGAGTTTCGAGCCGCTGGCGGTCGCCAAGGGGCAGTGCGATGTGCTGGTGATCGACCACCATCAGGCAGATGAGCGGTTGCCGGACGTGCACGCAGTGGTCAATCCTAACCGGCAGGACGACATCTCAGGCCAGGGGCACCTGTGCGCGGCGGGCGTCGTGTTCCTGGTGCTGGTCGCCACGATGAAGGAATTGCGCAAGCGCGGATTTTACGGCGCGAACTGCACGCCGCCTGATTTGCTGGCGGACCTCGATATCGTGGCGCTGGCGACGGTGTGCGATGTGGTGCCACTCACGGGCGTCAACCGGGCGTTTGTGACCAAGGGGTTGCAGGTCATGAAGCGGCGCGAGAATGCCGGTCTCAAGGCGTTGTTCGATGCGGCGGGCCTCGATACCGCGCCAACTCCGTATCATTTGGGGTTCATCCTCGGGCCGCGCATCAATGCCGGGGGGCGGATCGGCGATTCAGCGCTTGGTTCCAAGCTGCTGGCGACCCATGACCCGGTCGAGGCGGCGCGGATTGCGGCCATCCTCGACAAGCTCAATAAAGAGCGCAAGGCGTTGGAGACTGCCATGCTGGAGGAGGCCAACGCGATGGCTGACGCCCAGGTTGAGGCAGACCCTGATACGCCGCTCATTATGGTTGGTTCGCAGGCCTGGCATAAGGGGCTGGTCGGCTTGATGGCGTCGCGCCTCGTGGACCGGTTCAAGCGCCCGGCGTGTGTGATCGCCTGGGAGACAAATGCAGCGGATGCGGCGCGGACGACGGGGACGGGATCGCTGCGATCCGTGGCTGGCGTCGATATCGGTGGCGCGGTGAGGGCCGCCGTGGCGTCGGGTGAGCTCATCAAGGGCGGTGGTCATGCGATGGCGGCTGGTCTTACGGTCGAGCGGGTGAAGGCCGAGGCGCTCCATGCGATGCTGACTGCGAAGATCAAGGACGCGACGGCCAGGGCGCGGGTCAACGCAGGGCTCGAGATCGACGGCGCGCTGACGCCAGCCAGCATAAACGACGAGCTGCTGGCGTTGTTGGAGCGCGCGGGACCGTATGGTCAGGGCAATCCAACACCACGGTTTGTGTTTCCCGCGCACCGCGTGAAGTTCGCCAAAATCGTCGCCGGGGCCCATGTGCGCTGCACGTTCGAGTCGGGCGATGGTTCGCGGATCGAGGGCGTTGCATTCCGTGCAGTAGGCCAGCCGCTCGGGGATTTGCTGCTTGGCAGCGTGAATGCCATGCCGATCCATGTGGCCGGAACCGTCAAACGCGACACGTGGCAGGGGCGCGAAAAGACCGAGTTGATGATCGAGGATGCGGCGGACCCGCGAAAGCAGGGGTGAGTTGAATTTGTGGTCTGGCCCGGTTCGCTTACGTCAAGGGGGCTAAGCCCACGCCCCATCGATGCTGAGCATCGCCGCGCGATGACGGGAGCGCAGCTGCCTAACCCACAGTCTTTTCAGGCCTTAAGTATCGGTGACATCGGCTTGCATGAGGCTAAATCTCGCAACTGGGGGTTTGTATGCGATGAGTGCTTGCATGCGCTGCGAAACTTTTTTATACGTCCCCTCCTGATGGTCCCTTCGTCTATCGGTTAGGACACCAGATTTTCATTCTGGTAAGGCGAGTTCGATTCTCGCAGGGATCACCATTTTGGCTGGTGCATGACGCTTTGAGCTAAGGTTCGCCAGCGCCAATTTTTGCTACGACGCGAACGATCCTAGTGAGGCGGTGTGCTCGAAAGCGCGTCGGGCTTGGCCTCCGCTTTGGGGGTGCTATCGCGCAGTTTGGTGACGAACGCGCCGATCTCGCCGACGATGCCGCGGCGGAAGACGAGAACCGTAATCACAAAGATCACGCCCTGGGCTACGAGCACCCAATCACCGAGCCCTTTCAGGTAGTTCTGCATGGTGATGATGACGGCGGCGCCCACGGCGGGGCCGAGAACCGTGCCTAGGCCACCGAGAAGGGTCATGAGGACGACTTCGCCCGACATCTGCCATGCGGCATCGGTCAGCGAGGCGAGCTGGAACACCATGGCTTTGGTCGAACCAGCAAGGCCTGCGAGGGCACCGGAAATAACGAAGGCCATCAGCTTGTATTGATCGACGTTATAGCCAAGCGAAATGGCGCGCTGCTCGTTCTCGCGAATGGCCTTGAGGACCTGACCGAAGGGTGAGTGGATGGTGCGGTAGATGATGGCGAACCCCAAAGTGAAGACCGCGAGGACGAAGTAGTACATGTTGAGATCGACGGTGAGGTCGATCAGGCCAAACAGCGGACGGCGCGGGACGCCCTGGATGCCGTCTTCACCGCCCGTAAACGGGGCCTGGAGGCAGAAGAAGTAGACCATCTGCGATAGCGCCAGCGTCACCATCGCGAAATAGATGCCTTGACGGCGGATGGCGAGCATGCCGGTGATCAGTGCGAGGACGGCGGCGATGATGGTGCCGGCTAGAATGCCGGCCTCGGTCGGCCAGCCCCATACTTTGACGGCATGAGCCGTCACGTAGGCGGACATGCCAAAGAACATGGCGTGGCCGAACGACAGCAAGCCGACGTAGCCGATCAAAAGATTGAAGGCGCTCGCGAAAAGGGCAAAACAAAGCACCTTCATCAGGAACACGGGATAAGCGACGAACGGAGCGACCAAGAGGATGGCGAACAGGCCACCGATCGTGAGGAGTTCGAGTTGTTTGCTTGTCATCGTGGTGCCCTCACTTTGGCGTGCCAAACAGCCCTTGCGGGCGGGCGAGCAGCACGATCACCATGATGACGAAAATCACCACGTTCGAGGCCTGCGGATAAAACACTTTTGTGAGGCCTTCGACGAGGCCGAGGCCGAAACCGGTGAGGATCGAGCCCATGATGGAGCCCATGCCGCCGATCACCACGACTGCGAACACGACGATGATGAGGCTTGAACCCATCAAGGGGGTCACGGAGTAGATGGGGGCGGCTAGGATGCCCGCGAGGCCGGCAAGGGCAACGCCGAAAGCATAGGTGAGGGAGAGCATGCGGGGAACATTGATGCCAAAGGCCTGAACCAGTTCCGGGCGCTCGGTGGCGGCGCGCAGGTAAGAGCCGAGCTTCGTGCGTTCGATGGCGTACCAGGTGCCAAGGCAGACGGCGAGCGAGAACACGACGGCAAACGCGCGGTAGTAGGGCATGAACATAAAGCCCAGATTGACGCCCCCCGGCAGTGGATTGGGATACGGCAGGCCGGAAACGCCGTATTGGTGGCGAAACAGGCCTTCGATGATGAGCGCGAGGCCGAAGGTCAGCAGAAGGCCGTAAAGATGGTCGACGTGGTACAGGCGGGATAAGAAGAGCTTCTCGATGACGAGGCCAGTCGCGCCGACAATCAGGGGAACGATGACGAGGGCAGGCCAAAACGGGATGCCAAAGTAGTTGAGGCACATCCAGGCGACGAACGCGCCCATCATGTATTGCGCGCCGTGGGCAAAGTTGATGACGTTCAACATGCCGAAGATGACCGCGAGCCCGAGGCTCAGCAGCGCATAGAAGGATCCGTTGATGAAGCCGAGCAGGAGTTGGCCGAATAACGCCTGTGGTGTCACGCCTAACAATTCAAACATCGAAACCTCGTTTGTCCCGTTTTGCCCAATGGGCTGAGGGCTGGTCGATGCGGCCACCGGGAACGATAACGGCGGCCGCATTTTCGGTCAGGCGTGGCTATGGACTACTTCGCAACCAGTGGGCATCCGCCGTCTGCCATGGGGCGGAAGGCTTCGGCGGCAGGGATGGTTGCTTTGACGTTGTAGTAGTCGTAGGGGCCTTTGCTTTCTTCGGGTTTCTTGACTTCGAATAGGTACATGTCGTGGAGCTTGCGCCCATCGGCGCGGACGGAGCCCTTGCCGAACAGAACGTCGTCGGTCGGCAGTTCCTTCATTTTGGCAACGATCGCGCCGCCATCGGCATCGCTTTGAAGGGCTTCAGCTGATTTCAGGTAGTGGATGACGGACGAGTAGACGCCGGCGTGGACCATCGTGGGGTACTTGCCGCCGTTAGCTGCCGAGAATTCCTTGGCGAACGCGCGGTTGGCATCGGTCATGTCCCAATACCAGCTTTCCGTGAAGGTCAGGCCCTGGGCGGTTTTGAGGCCGAGCGCGTGGATGTCGGACAAGAACACGAGGAGGCCTGCGAGCTTCTGGCCGCCCTGGATGATGCCGAATTCAGACGCCTGCTTGATGGCGTTCGTGGTGTCGGCACCCGCGTTTGCAAGGCCGATGACTTTGGCCTTGGACGACTGGGCCTGGAGGAGGAAGGACGAGAAGTCCTGAGCCGGGAATGGATGTTTCACCGTACCAAGGACCTTGCCACCGCTTTTCGTGACAATAGCGGACGTGTCGCCTTCCAGCGCTGCGCCGAAGGCATAGTCGGCGGTCAGGAAAAACCAGCTGTCGCCCCCTGTCTTCACAACCGCAGAACCGGTGCCATTGGCGAGAGCGAAGGTGTCATAGGTCCAGTGAATGGAGTTGGCGGTGCAGGACTTGCCGCTGAGCGCCGAGGAACCGGCGCCTGAGATCAGAGCGACTTTGTTTTTTTCCTTGGCGATGTTGACGACAGCAAGTGCGACCGACGACGTGACGAGATCGACGATAACGTCGACGCCGTCAGTGTCGAACCACTGGCGGGCGGTGTTGGCGGCGATGTCGGGCTTGTTCTGGTGGTCGGCCTGGACGACTTCGATTTTCGCGCCGGGCTTGGCTTTCAGATAATCCGCGACGGCCTTTTTGGCAGACCAGACCGATCCACCCCCCGACAGATCGGAATAGGTGCCCGATAGATCGGTCAGGACGCCGATTTTGATGGTGCCGCCGGTGTTTTCAGCGTGCGCGCTGGTGGCGAGGCCGAGGGCCGTTGCTGCAGCAATAAGAGACTTCAAACGCATGTGGTCGTTCCTTCCGTTTATTGGACTTAGACGCCGAGGTATCCCTCGAGCTTTGCTTTGTTGGCCCCGATCTGGCTGTTATCGATCTGATCGATAACGTGGCCATGTTCGACGACGTAGTGACGGTCCGCGACAGTTGCCGCGAAATGGAAATTCTGCTCGACCAGAAGAATGGTGAAGCCGCGGGTCTTGAGATTGGCGATGATCTCGCCGATATGCTGGACGATGACAGGGGCGAGGCCTTCGGTGGGTTCGTCCAGCATCAGGAATTTGGCGCCTGTGCGCAGGATTCGCGCAATGGCCAGCATCTGTTGTTCGCCGCCCGACAGCTTGGTGCCCTGGCTTGAGGCGCGTTCTTTCAGGCGCGGGAACAGTGTGTAGATTTCATCAAGGCTTAGTCCGCCGGGTGCGATGACCGGGGGCAGCACGAGATTTTCGGTGACGTTGAGGCTTGAGAAGATGCCGCGCTCTTCCGGGCAATAGGCGATGCCTGCGCGGGCAATCTTGTCCGAACGCAGTCCGGTCAACTCCATGTCTTGATAGCGGACGGACCCGGTGCGGTTTTTGACGATCCCCATGATGGCGCGCATGGTGGTCGTTTTGCCGGCCCCGTTGCGGCCAAGAAGGGTGACGACTTCGCCGGGGCGAACGTCGAAGGCCATGCCGTGGAGGACGTGGCTTTCGCCATACCAGGCATGCAGATCGCGAACGGAAAGGATGGGTGCGATACCAGTCGCTGAGCCGCCGCCGTCGCGACCAGGAAGGTCAAAAAGTTGGATCATGCGGCAGCTCCGCCTTGGGCAGCAGCGCCGCCGTTGTTCCCGCCGGTGCCCATATAGGCCTCGACGACTTTGGGATTGCTGGAGACCTGAGCATAGGGGCCTTCGGCGAGAATTTCGCCACGTGCCAGCACCGTAATCGTGTCGGAGAGTTGGGCGACGACGCTTAAGTTATGTTCGACCATCAGCACAGTGCGGTTCTTGGCAACCTTTCGGATCAGGTCCGAGACGCGGGTAATGTCTTCGCGGCCCATCCCGGCCATCGGCTCGTCGAGCAGCAGCATTTCAGGTTCAAGGGCCAAGGTGGTAGCGATTTCGAGGGCGCGCTTGCGGCCATAGGGAAGTTCGACAGCGGTTCGCTTAGCGTATTCGGTGAGGCCTACTTCGGCGAGGAGTTCCATGGCGCGTTCGTTCAAGCGGTCGAGCGAGGTTTCCGACTGCCAGAACTGGTAGTGCAATCCGGCTGGACGCTGGAGCGCGAGGCGGACGTTTTCGACGAGCGTCAGATGCGGGAAGGTTGCCGAGATCTGGAAACTGCGGACGAGGCCGAGGCGGGCGATTTCGGCAGGGTTCAGGTTCGTAATGTCGCGCCCGTTGAAGTGGATGGTGCCGCGCGTTGGGATGAGGAACTTGGTGATGAGGTTGAAACAGGTCGTCTTGCCGGCACCGTTGGGGCCGATGAGCGCGTGGATGGTGCCGCGCTTGACCTTCAGGTTGACGTTGTTCACGGCAGTGAAGCCGCGAAATTCCTTCGTCATGCCCATGGTTTCGATGATGTACTCGCCCGTTGCGCCGCCCGGTGCATCCATATCATTCGACCTCGCTGCCAACTCTTCATTCGACATAGTGTCTCTGCGACGAACTGGCTACGACGAAGTTGGCAGATCGTTGGTGACTAAGGTCGTATCGACTATTTTGGAGCGAGCGCCTTGGCGATGGCATGATACGCTGCTTTGGGTGCGTAGTCGTGATCGAAGGGCAGCGGGCGTGGGCGACGGGCGTTTGGTCCCCACAGATTTGGGACGCCCATCAGCCAGCTTGCGGAATCGGCCAGTTGCCAGGTGATAATGGCTTCGACCTTGGGTTCCTTTAGTGAAGCAGTGATGACGGCGGCGAAGCGTTCGCCCACTTGGGCATCGCGTTCGGCTTGGCTGCCTTTCAAGGCGCCGTCGTTCACGTCAAGCTCGGTAATGTAGATCGAGACGCCAGTGGCGGCGAGTTTGTGCAGGTAATCGGTGTATTGGTTGGGGTCGAACTTAAATTGCGGGAACCAGTGGCATTCCAGGCCGACCGCATCAAGCGTGATGCCTGCGTCTTGAACTTCGCGGATAAGTGTCAGTAGGCCGTCGCGGTAAGGTTTGGCAGGCCCCCATGGGTTTTCCCATTCGGGGCCGGCCTCGTTGATGACGATCTTGCCGGTCGGATCGGCGGCGCGGGCGCGTTTGAGGGCGCGAATGATGTGGTCTTTGCCCATGCTTGAGTACCACGGGCCGCTGCGATATCCGCCGGGATTGCGGTTCAGGGGAAAGAACGGTTCGTTGATGACGTCCCAGGAGTGGAGCTGGCCTGCGTAGCGGCCAACGACTTCGTCGATATGGCGGTCAAGCCAGTAGGCGATGCGGCCCGACGAGAGTTTGCCGACCCACTCAGGAACCCAGTCGTTCCAGATTAGATTATGCCCTCGCAAGGGGATGCGATTGCGGGCGGCAAAGGCGACGAGTTGATCAGCCAGTTCGAAGTTGGCTGGTCCCTCCTGGGGGCGCAGCGAGCCGAATTTCATCACGTTGTCGGCGGTCAGGATGCGGGCGTGGTGGAGGTAGAGGGCTGATTGGACAGGGTGGGCCAGGGTGTCTGCGTCGATGGCCGTGCCAAACAATATCCCGCGATAAGCTGCGATTTCGCCCAAGGAACGGACGGCCTTTATGGTGTCGATGGCGGTGTCGCGGGCAGCGGACGGGCCGGTTGATCCAGCGATCGCGCCCGCCATCAGTGTCAAGGCATGCCGCCGGGAAAAGTCGAGTGTCACGCCTTCGTCCTGGGTTGGGTGCGGTTGTTTCCTATAGCAGGTCTAGGCTCTCGCTCAATGGAACAGGCGCACGGTTTGGTTGGCCGTGGCGCGGTCGGGGAACAAATGTGCGATGGCGTTGGCGTAGTAAACGAGCATGACGCGTTCGGCTGGATTGACACGATAGGTGTCGTTTTCCGCAATCACGAAATGGCGAAGCGAAAGCATTCGGAGGCCGACGTCGATGGCGTAATCGCGGTCGGCGCGGGGCACGTGGACGTGGGCGCCTGAGGCTTCCAAGACGTCGATCAAGGTGGCGACGCGGGCCTTTAGCTCGAACACCGTCAGCGGCTTGTAATCGGCATCGATCAGGGCGGTTGCCACGAGGGAGACCGGCAAAGCGGGGATGACGTGGCCAACGGCTGCCATCAATTCGCGGCCCAGCTTTTCGATCGCGGCGAAACGGGCATCAGGGGCGAGTGCCCGAAAATCGACGGCTTCGCCTTTGAGATAGGCCTTGAGCGAAATCGGATCGCCAAACGACACACAGGCATACCCGTAGCGGTAATTCTTGCCGCGCAGGCCGCGCCAGATGTTGCCAGCCAGGAAGCCGATCAATCGTCCCGCACTAAAGCGGAACATCGGCTTTTCACCCTTTTGGGTATTCGCGGCACCCACGAGGATGCGGTCTTCGAGCACGCGGTCGTAATTGATGCCGACGGGGATGAAGGTGATGTCGCGCGGGCCTTGCTTGTCGAAGCCCGACACCATGTAGGACAGCAGGCCGAACTTGGGTTCGCGCAGTGCGCCGTCGCGGGACAGGCCGCCTTCGGGGAACACGGCTTGGACGACGCCAGCAGCGGTTGCCATGTGGACGTAGCGGGCGAGGATGCGCCGGTAGAGCGGATCGCGGCTGTCGCGGCGGATGAAGTAGGCGCCCATCGACGAGATCAGGCTGCGCAGGCCCCAGATCTGGGCCCATTCGCCGACGGCATAGCTGAGGGCGGATTGGGTGGCGGCGACGTACGTTACCAGCACGTAGTCCATGTTCGAGCGGTGATTGATGATGAAGACGACCGATGAATTGGGATCGACGGCAGACAACTGTTCGTCGTTTTTGTAGCCAAGCCGGACCCGGTAAAGCGATTCGGAGACTTTGCGGGCGAGCTGCGTGCCGATGCGAAAGTAAGCGTAAGCGTTGAACGAGGGCACAATTTCGCGGGCGTAGCGTTTGGCTTTCTCCATCGCCACTTCGCGCGGTACGCCATTGGCCAAGGCGTATTCTTCAGCGGCATGAAGCGTATCGGGATCGAACATGAGCTGATCGATGAGCACCTGCCGCTTGGTCATTTTGAACGGCTGGATACGCAACTTGAGTTTGGTGTTGAGGTTATCAACGGCCCGGTTGGCGCGCGCCCGCAAAGCCCACCGCAGGCTCGGCATCAGCAGCCGGTCGAGCAGCGAAACAGCGGCCAGCAACGACGCAATCGCCACAACCCAGACCGGCAGTGTTACCGTCGATGTCATCAAGCCCCCTTGGCAACCCTGGCGGTGCGCGGTCACTGTAGCGATGATGCAGGATGGTGCACAAGGGTTGTAAGCTGACAGGTATTGTGAGGGGCTGGCTTGGAAAACCCAGTGCCAACCTTTGACGCCATGCTAACCTGGATGCGTCAATACTCGCCATGCCCCTTCGCAATATGGATGGTACAGAGTTGAACCATGAGTTCATTGCCCAGAGATTTGACGCCTGCCCCCATGCCGCCACGGCCGGTCGTTGAGAATATGCGCGTCGAGCCGCATCTGCGTGCCGGGGCTGGTGCGCACGGCTGGCGGCGCTGGGCCATGGGCTGGGCGTTCGGCTGGGCGTGGTTTGATAGGCTCACGCTGTTTACGTTGGAGCGGATTTTCTTTCCGGCGTCGCGGATGTGGGCGGCGGCACGGGTCGCGAAGGGTTCGCCGGATGCCTTTTTCGATGCGGTGCCAATGCCGCGCCGTTTTGAAGACAAGCGCCATCTGACCGTTGCTCTGGCACGCTTCGAGGAGGCATTGGCTCGGTCCAATGGGCTCGAAACGGCCTGGGAGAAGGCTTTCTTTGGCGCTGAGAGCACGACTATTGAACAACGCGCGGCCCTTGAAGCGGCGCGGCTCGATGCCTGTCAATCGCTGAACGTCACGCGCCGTTTGTTTGCGCGGTATTTGACGCGCGCCATTCCCCATGTCCGGCTTGATACACGCACGCCTGCCCAAGCGGCTGAGCTTTATCCCGATATCGCAAATGGCCTTGCCCCGCTGGTTCCGCTGCCCTCGCCGATGCCACCGGTGCAAGTTTCCCGCGCGGTGCCGGGCACGGTGGGTCGCGATTACTGGCTGCGGTTTAAAAGTCCGAGCGCGCGGTTGGGCGATACAGTGATCGCGCGGGTGCATGAACCCATCGGCGTAACCAATCCACCCACGATAATCTTGGGGCACGGCGTCTGCATCGAGTTCGACCATTGGCGCGGTCTGGTTGATGAGACGGATGAACTGGTCGCGCTTGGCTTCCGCGTGATCCGGCCCGAAGCGCCGTGGCATGGCCGCCGGGCCAAGCCCGAATGCTTTGCCGGCGAGCCAATCATTGCGACGTTCCCGACGGGTTCGCTGGATGCATTTACCGGCGCACTTCAGGAATGGGCGGTGCTGGCCGATTGGGCGCGCCGGAGTTCGACGGGGCCGCTGACCATGGGCGGGACAAGCCTTGGGGCGCAAATGGCGCAGCTGGTTGCTGACCGGTCGAAGGATTGGCCGGAAGCGTTGCGGCCAGAAGCATTGCTGCTGATTACTCACTGCGGGGAAGTCGCCGAGGCAGTTTTGCATGGCGCTTTGCCGGAAATCTTCGGCAGCGCGGACGATGTGGCCGCCAAGGGTTGGACGCGCGAAACCATTCAATCCTATCTGGCGCTGCTCAATCCGTCCCGAATAGCGCCGATTGACCGCAACTGTATCGTTTCGGTCTTGGGCCGGTTTGACCGGGTGACGCCGTTTGCGAGCGGACAGGCGCTGGTGCGCGACTGGGATCTTCCGCCGGAAAACCTTTTCATCCTTGAACGCGGGCATTTCTCGGTGCCCATGACGCTGATCCGCAGACCGGCGGCCCTAAAGCGGTTTCAGGCCATTGTTTCAAGGCTCCCATCGCGCCCTGCGTGACTTTGGCTGACCCCGCCTGCCTTGCCGAAGGCGCGCGCATCCCATACCACTGCGGCCACCACACTCGGGCAAGGATGCGAAGACACGATGGGCATGAGCAAGCGGGTCAAGGCGCTCATAGAAAATGCGTACGGGAATTCAGTCTCGATCGGGCGGGCCACGAAGCGTCAACGGGTTCTCGATCTCATCGCGCGGTTGCGTGCGCTCGATAGCGACCGTGGGCTGGTGCGGATCGGACCGGCTGACGATGGCGGGTATTTGATGCCCGATGACCTTGATGGGGTGAAGGCTGCGATTTCACCGGGCGTTTCGACGGAGAGCCGGTTCGACCTAGCGCTCGCTGAGCGCGGCATCGACGTTTATATGCTCGATGCCTCGGTGGCGGGCCCGTCGATCCAGCATCCGCGATTTCATTTTGAGAAGAAGTTCCTGGGGCCGGTAACGGCTGGGGTCAACGTGACGATGGCCGACTATTGCGCGCGCGTGCCCGATTTCGCCAAGGGTGACGATCTCGTGCTCCAGATGGATATCGAGGGCGCGGAGTATCCGGTGATCGCGGGCATGACGCCCGAATTGCTGGCCCGGTTCCGGATCATCGTTTTAGAGGTCCACGGACTTGAAAACTTGTTTCACGAGTTCTCGTTCGATCTGATGGCGGGGGTGTTCGACAAGCTGCTTGAGAGCCACGTAGTCGTGCACCTCCATCCCAACAACTGTTGCGGCGTGGCCGTTTCTCAAGGCATCGAAGTTCCGCGTGTTTTGGAGTTGACGCTCTACCGGCGCGACCGGGCTGGGTTCACCCCAAACGTCAGTCGCTGCTATCCCCACGTGCTCGATGCCGATAACGTGCCAGGAAATCCGTCCATCGTGCTGCCGCGTTGCTGGCGATAGGTGTTATGGATCATGGTATTAGCGGCGAAGAGATGAAGCATCCCAGTTATAGATTTTCCGTCGCCCCGATGATGGATTGGACGGACCGGCATTGCCGATTTTTCCATCGTCAGATGACACGCCGTGCGGCTCTGTACACCGAGATGGTGACGGCGGATGCGATTTTGCATGGCAAGCGCGATCAGTTGCTGGCGTTTTCGCCAACCGAGCATCCGGTGGTGCTTCAGCTGGGCGGGTCGGATCGGGTCAAGCTGGCGGATGCAGCTGTGATCGGTGCAGCCTATGGGTACGATGAGATCAATCTCAACGTCGGCTGCCCGTCGGACCGGGTGCAGTCGGGCCGGTTTGGCGCATGTCTGATGGCGGAACCGCAGCTGGTGGCGGACTGCATCGCGGCGATGGCGCGGGTGGTATCGATTCCGGTTACGGTCAAATGCCGGATCGGGATCGACGAGCAGGACAGCGAGGCGGACTTCTCACGCTTCATTGATACGGTCGCGGACACTGGATGCCGGCAGTTCATCGTGCATGCGCGCAAGGCCTGGCTCAACGGGCTGAGCCCCAAGGAGAACCGCGAGGTTCCACCGCTCGATTATGCGCGCGTCTATCGCTTGAAGCAGGCGCGGCCCGATCTGACGGTCGTGCTCAACGGCGGGATCGAGACGCTTGAGGCGGGGCTCGCGCATCTAGCTCATGTCGATGGTGTGATGCTCGGGCGCGCGGCATACCAGACGCCCTACATTCTGGCGGAGGTGGATCGGCTGTTCTTCGGGGAGGCCGTTGAAACCCTTGTGCGCGCGGCAACGCTTGAGGCTTTGATGCCTTATGTGGAGGCGCACCTCGTACGCGGCGGGCGGCTCAACAATGTCACCCGGCACATCCTTGGCGTTTATCATGGCGTGCCCAGGTCGCGGACATTCCGGCGGCACTTGAGCGAAAATGCGGTGCGCGATGGGGCCGGGATCGACGTGCTGGCTCAAGCTATTGCGCTGGTGGAGCGCGCCGGTTTAGACCGCTCGGCAGCTTAAGCACCTCAATATCTCAAACGAAAATGGCCGCCCGGTTAGAGCGGCCATCCCGAAATCATGCGCGTCGCACGATCAACCTTTGAGCTTCTTGTTGCACTGGCTGTAGTATCCGCCGCCCTTTTGAATCCACTTCATGCCGCCGTTGGCGTTGGTGGCCTTGTTGGCTTTGTACTGGGCGAGGCAGGACGCGAAGCGTGCCTTGTGGGGCTTCTTGGTTTTGAATTCATCGGCGATCTTGCTGGGGAACACAGCTTCCTTGACTGGCAGCGTTACTGCGGTCTTGGCGGTAGCGTCTTTGGCAGCCTTGTCCGCCTTGCGCTTTTCGGCGCGAGCAGCTTTGGCGGCAGCCTTTGCATCAACGGCCGGTGCAGCCGCTGCTGCTGGTTTGGTTTCGGCAGGTTTGGTGGCCGCAGGCTTTGCGTCGGCTGGCTTTGTCACAGCCTTGGTGTCGGCTGGCTTGACGGCAGGCGTAGTGGTGGCGGCAGGCGCTGCGACCGGCTTGGCGTCGGGTCCGCAGTCGCTCTTTTGGAAGTCAGTGAAGGTCTTGTTGCCGGCTTTGCCAGCAGCTTTTGCAGCGGTGAATTTGTCGCTGCAGTCCTTGAGGCCGAGGGCGTTTGCCGGTGCCGTTGCGAACAGGAACGTGCCAACCAACGCCAGCGCGCCAGCCGTTGCAGTCAGGTTTGATCGAAGCGTCGTCATTTCAGGTGTACTCCAGTTCCCACAATCCAATGTTGAGCATCGTGCCGCCAAAGGCAGTCCAGCTACGAACTCTCATACGCCAGATAACCGGATCTGAGCAATAGCTGAGTTGCAAGAGTTGGTAGCAATGCCAACTAGTTGCATTAATTTTGCTGTGATACGAGGCGAGGAAAATTTCTGTTGGACTTGCTTGCTCGAGCGCAATTGGCGGTTCAGTTGCCGGGATCAATGACGTCGAGCTGGCGAGCGCAGCGCACCAAACGATAGAGCGCCGCCCGCTTCAGCCCGTTGGGCCTTGCATCGTTAAGCCTTGAAATGAACGCCTCGTTGTCTTCGTCAAGATCGGCGCGGGCGAGCCAGCATTGCGTGATCAAATGGCGCACGGAAAAGCCGCGAAAGTCCCGGTAAGTGCGGGCTTTGTCGTTTAATTCAAAGAGAACCTCGCGCTGGCGCATGCTGATTGGGGCTGGACCTTCATGTTCGCGCATATGCTCAAGAAAATCGACCTCCCACTCAGACCAGTCGGCGTCGCTGACGGTCAACAGAAAGGCTGCCATGCTCTGCACCGCAGCGGGATCGGCAGCCGTCCGGCTCATCTGGGTATGGCTGGTCAAATGCGGTTCCTCCTGTTTGCCAACGCGGTACAACCTGTGGATAAGCGGTGTGCAATGTATGGAAAACTAACTGATTCGCGTGGCCCGGCGGAAGGGACTGAGGCGGTGTCCACTCTTGTTTTCGTAGGCCTTCGCGATAGGGTGCGGCCCGCGACATGCAGAGCGGCCCGCGACATGCCGCCCGCCACATGCAGATAGGAATACACGCCTGATGACCGTTACCGTTCGCTTTGCGCCGAGCCCCACCGGACGCCTTCATGTCGGCAATATCCGGCCTGCGGTGCTGAACTATCTGTTTGCCAAGGCGAACAACGGGACGTTCATGTTGCGGCTCGACGATACGGATCAGGAGCGCTCCACGCAGGCGTTTGCCGACGGAATTAAGCGCGATCTGACGTGGCTCGGGCTGGAGTGGGGTACGTTCGCGCGGCAGTCGGACCGGACGGCGCGGTACATGCAAGTGGCGGAGCAACTCAAGGCGGCTCGGCGGTTGTATGCGTGTTATGAGTCAGCCGATGAGCTTGACCGCAAGCGAAAGCGCCAGCTCGCACGCGGTTTGCCGCCGACCTATGACCGGGCCGGATTGAAGCTGCGTGATGCCGATCATGCCGAAATGGCCGCGCAAGGGCGCAGGCCGCATTGGCGGTTCTTGCTGGCGAATACGGACGGGCCTGGATCGCTGATACCAGCGCCGACCATCGTGTCGTGGAACGATCTCATTCGCGGCGACATGACGGTCGATGTCGGCTCGCTGTCGGACCCGGTGCTGATCCGCGAAGATGGCACCGCGCTCTACACATTTACCAGCGTCGTGGACGACGTGGATTTCGCGATTACCCAGATCATCCGTGGCGAAGACCACGTCACGAATTCGGGCGTTCAGGTCCAGTTGTTTGAGGCGCTGGGGGCGGTGCCGCCGCAGTTTGCCCACCACAGTTTATTGATCGGGGCGGACGGGCATGCGCTGTCGAAGCGGCTCGATAGCTTGTCAATTGAGGGCTTCCGCGAGGCGGGGTTGGAGCCGATGGCGGTGCTGTCACATGCGGCGCTGATTGGAACATCGGACGCGATTGATCCGCATGCGAGTTTCGACAGCCTCGTGGCGGGATTCGCGCTGTCGAAGATTTCGACGGCACCAGCGCGGTTCGATTTGGAGGAGTTGAAAGGGTTTAATGCCCGGCTGCTGCATCAGTTGTCGTATGCGGCGGTGGCGGATCGGCTTGCGGCCATGGGCATTGGCGGCGGGGAAGCGTTCTGGAACACGGCGCGGCCGAATATTTCGGTGTTTGCCGATATTGCCAAGTGGTGGACGGTGGTATCGGCTGAGATCACGCCGGTGATCGAGGATGCAGCGTTTACCGCGAAGGCTGCTGAGTTGCTTCCGCCCGCGCCATGGACCGAGGCGACGTGGAGCGAATGGACCAATGCCGTCAAGACGGCAACCGGAGCCAAGGGGAAGGCGCTGTTTCATCCGCTGCGGGTCGCACTCACCGGCCAGGAGAACGGGCCTGAGATGAAGGCGCTGCTGCCGCTCATTGGCGAGACCCGGGCGAAGGCACGGTTGCTGGGACGGATAGGGTAAGTCGAGTATAGCAACTTGATGGGTCAGAGATGCGCTTCGGCGAGGCCAAACACCGCCGGGCTGCCGTCGCGGACGGAGTGGGCGTAGCCGGCGGCTTGGGGCAAGACGTGGGATGCGTAGAACTGGGCGAGCGCGAGCTTTGATCCGTAGTAGCCGTCGGCGTCGCCTGCTTGCGCGTGGGTGTGGGCTGCAAGAGCGCCACGGGCCAGGACGTTGGCGCCGGTGAGGATACCCATCTGATTGAGGTAGGGAACGGCGGACGCGAACGGCATGCGCGGGTCGTTGGAGCCGATGAGCAACGCCGCGGTTGCAGACTTGGCGTCCGCGTTGGCGGCTGCAAGTGCTTGGCCGAGGGCTGCCAGTTCCGGTGTCGAGACTTGCAGGGACGCGACGGTCGCATCGATGCTGGCGAGCAGTTCGGTCATCGCCGCACCCTTGTCGCGGATCAGTTTGCGGCCGACGAGGTCGTTGGCCTGGATGCCGGTCGTGCCTTCGTAGATCGTGGTGATGCGGGCGTCGCGCAGATGCTGGGCGGCACCCGTTTCCTCGATATAGCCCATGCCGCCGTGGACCTGCATGCCGAGAGAGGCGATATCGACGCCGGTTTCGGTGCACCAGCCTTTGGCGATGGGGGTGAGGACGTCGACTTTGCGCTGATAGTAGGCTTGGGCAGCCGGGTCGGCTGAGTGGTGGGCGATGTCGGAGGCGGCTGCCACTTCGTAGAGCAGGCCGCGCATGGCTTCGATGCGGGACTTCATGGACAGCAGCATGCGGCGGACATCAGGGTGGTGGACGATGGCGCCGTCGGCGGCCTGCGTCCAGCCCAGCGGGCGGCCTTGGATGCGCTGACGGGCGAAGTCGCGGGCTTGCTGGTAGGCGCGCTCGGCGATGGAGAGGCCCTGAAGGCCGACGTTGAGGCGGGCGTGGTTCATCATCGCGAACATATATTCAAGGCCGCGATTGGGTTCTCCGACCAGTTCACCCCACGCGCCGCCGTTTTCGCCGAACACGAGGACGGCAGTCGGACTGCCGTGGATGCCCATCTTGTGTTCGAGGGAAGCGCAAGTGACGTCGTTGGGGCCGGTGATGGCACCGGATTCGTCGATTTTGTGCTTGGGGACAATGAAGAGGGAGATGCCTTTGACGCCGGCGGGGGCATCGGGGAGGCGGGCGAGGACGAGGTGGATGATGTTTTCGGTGAGGTCGTGGTCGCCGTAGGTGATGAATATTTTCTGACCCGACAGCATGTAACCGTTGTCACCGCCAGGAGCGGTGCCAGCAATAGGGCCTGCGGGCAGCGCCCGGGTGCGGACGGCAGCGAGATCGGAGCCGGCTTGCGGCTCGGTCAGGTTCATGGTGCCGGTCCAGTTGCCGGAGACCATGTTGGGGAGATAGAGGGCCTTCTGGCGGTCGGAGCCGTAAAGGGCAACGGCGTTGACGGCACCCTGGGTCAGCATGGGGCAGAGTGCGAAGGCGAGGTTGGCCGATTGCCACATTTCGCTGACGGCGAGTTCGAGCACGTGGGGCAGGCCCATGCCGCCGAATTTGGGCGAACACGATACGCCGTTCCAGCCGCCATCGACGAGCGTGCGCCAAGCCTCGTTCCACCCGGCGGGGGTGACGACCTTGCCGCCCACGAGTTTTGAGCCCACTTTGTCGCCGGTGCGGTTCAGCGGTGCGAGGGTGTTGGAGGCGATATTGGCCGCTTCCAGGAGGATGGATTCGACAAGATCGGGCGTTGCTTCCTCGTAGCCGGGAAGGGCCGCAACAGCGGGCAAGCCAGCGATCTCGGTCAGGCTGAAACGGATTTCACGCAGCGGCGGCGTATAGTTCACGGCGGCTCTCCAAGTCGAATGGGGCTGTGCGTTTATTTTTGTAGGGCGCGGGCCTGATCGCGCAGAACGAACTTCTGGATTTTGCCGGTCGAGGTTTTCGGTAGCGGGGAGAAGACGATGGTCTTGGGCGTCTTGAAACCGGCCATGTTGGCTTTGCAATAGGCGATGATGTCGGCCTCGGTGGCGGTCGCTCCGGGCTTCAAGGTGATGAAGGCGCACGGCGTTTCGCCCCACTTCTCGTCGGGACGGGCAACGACTGCGGCTTCCAGCACATCGGGGTGGCTGTAGAGCACGCCTTCGACCTCGATGGTCGAGATGTTTTCACCACCCGATATGATGATGTCCTTCGAGCGGTCCTTGATCTCGACGTAGCCGTCGGGATGCCAGACGGCGAGGTCGCCGGTGTGGAACCAGCCGCCTTCGAAGGCTTCCAGGGTTGCCGTCGGGTTCTTGAGATAGCCCGACATGACGTTGTTGCCGCGCATGAAGATCTCGCCCATCGTCGTGCCGTCCTTGGGCACGGGCACAAGGGTGGCGGGATCGGCGACCATGATGGCTTCTAGCATCGGATTGCGGACGCCTTGGCGGGCCTTGATGGCAGCCTTCGCGTCGATGTCGAGGCCGTTCCACTTGTCGTGCCAGACGTTGACGACGGTGGGGCCATAGCATTCCGTCAGGCCGTAAACGTGGGTGACTTCCCAGCCCATGCGCTCCATCCCTGCGATGACGGCGGCGGGCGGGGCCGCACCGGCCACCATCACTTTGACCTTGTGCTTGATCGGGGCCTTCAGCTCGGCGGGCGCATTGTTGATGGTGTTGAGCACGATGGGTGCGCCGCAGAAGTGGTCGACCTTTTCCTTTGCAATGAGGTCGAGCAGCGGCTCCATACGGACGGCGCGCAGGCAAACGCTGGTGCCGGCCATGATGGCGAGCGTCCAGGGGAAACACCAGCCGTTGCAGTGAAACATCGGCAGCGTCCACAGGTACACGGGCTTTTCGCCCATGTGCCACTGCAACGCGTTCGAGACCGCGTTGAGGTAGGCGCCGCGATGGTGGGTGACGACGCCCTTGGGATTGCCGGTGGTCCCGGACGTGTAATTGAGCGCGATCGGCAGCCACTCGTCGGTTGGCATGGTCCAAGGGTGTTCGGGGTCGCCGGTCGCCAGCAGGGCTTCGTAGTCGATATGGCCGATCAGTTCGCCGCCCACGTATTGCGGGTCGTCGATATCGACCACGGCGATAGGGCGGCCAAGGGCTGCGACGGCTGATTTGGCAACGGCTGAAAATTCGCGGTCGGTGATGAGGATGCGCGACTGGCCATGCGATAGGATGAAGGCGATGGCTTCGGCATCGAGCCGGGTGTTGATGGCGTTTAGCACGCCGCCCATCAGGGGAACGCCGAAGTGGGCTTCAAACAGCTCGGGCGTGTTGGCGGCAAGGACGGCCACGGTTTCACCGGGGGTGATGCCCAGCCGGAGAAGGGCAGAAGCAAGCTGGCGGGCACGCGTTGCGGTTTGGGCCCACGTGCGGCGGATCGGGCCGTGAACGAGCGCGATGCGCTCGGGCCAGACGCTGGCGGAGCGTTCGAGGTACGTCAGCGGCGTGAGCGGGACGTAGTTGGCTGGGTTTTTGTCGAGCCCGGTGAGATAGGGGTTGTTGATATTCGTCACAATCTGATCCTTTGCGCCACACAGCCCATTCGTTGTGCAATCCAAGCACAGCCCACAGCCAAAAAAAAGCCGCCTCATTTGCTATGAGGCGGCTCGGGAAGGAGGCAAAGGAATTCAAACACGCACAATTACGACTTTAGACGCGGGCCATGATCGGGCATTGATATATATCAACGAGCCGCGGTGCGGATGGTTATCTGCCAGATCGGGTCATGGCCGGTGCTGCGGTGGGACGTTGGCAGCGCCTCAAGTCTTTGCCATTCATGGGCAAATTCATGCAGACGGTCGCAGCGGGGCTGGTAGCCGGCGTGGGCGACGCTGAGGGTGTCGATGTAGGTTGGATCGGCGAGCTTTGTGATAAGTGCTGGGCTCACGACCATCAGGACGAGGCGGGCGACCTGATCGTGCAGCCCGTTACCGGCGTGGTTCTTTTCCCGGTAGGCGGCAAACCCGAACAGGGTTTTGTCTTCCTGCGTCAGGCGTCCCTGGACGAAGTCGATGTTGGCCTGCGGGTCGAGGCCGGTGATGGCGTCCTTACCCTCATCCATCATCATGCGGTGGGCGACGGGGTTTGGCAGCCGCATCAGGCCGGGGTGTTTGCTTGCTGTGCGCTGGATGTGGTGGACGAGGTCGGGGTTGTGGAAGAAGTCCTCAATGCTCGACGAGCCGCCCTGGGTGATGATGTGCAGAACGTCTGAGCTATCGGACTTGGATGTGACGCCATAAAACTCGACGACGATGGACGTGCCGACGAGGTCTTCCTTGCGGAAGCGGACGCGGTTGCGGTGATCGCTCCAGCGGCCGGCGACAAATCCTGCTGCAGCGACGAGGCCGCCGAGCAGCGCCACTACAATGCGCGCGTGTTCGCCAGTGATTTCGAGGCTGAAGAGCTGCATGGTTGGTTCCCCCCATTCTCGTCCGGCCCGCCGCTGGGCAATCCGTGGCGTTGCGGGGTGATAGCACGGCTGCGCAAGCAAATGGGTGCAAGTGACGGCAATATGGCGGAGGCGCGAAGCTGGCGATAGGAGGGGACAATCGTGCGGTGATGGTTGGCGTGAAGGCTGGAAAATAGCGAGTGCTCCGGCCTGAACGACCGTTGGGGGTTAGCGCGGCGCCGTCGTTGTCGTGGTTTTTTCCCACGGGAGGGATTCGGCGCGGCGGTCGGCTGGTGTGGCAGGCGTTACCGGCAGCGGCGCGGTGCCGGCGGGGGGCACGTATTCGGCTTCCTTGCACGAGCAGCCTTGCACGAATTCCTTGCGATAACGGAACGCGGTCTTGAGGCGCGTGTAAGGTTCCTGCGACTTGACGCTCATGGCCTGCTCCATCGCGCCGCCCGGATTTGGATGCGAGTAAAGCTCAACGGGGGCCGCGCACTTAGATTGGCAGGCGTCAGCGTCTTGCTGGAAGTGGCTGGGGAGCGTCGAAAAGCTGATCGGGAAGTAATAACCGTCGCACAGTCGCACGCAGACGGTGCGATAGGTAGCGTAATTCGAGCTGCCAAACCCGCCGCTTCCGCCGCCGGTCGCGCTTTCATCCTGCCAGATGCCACCAAGACCGCCTGCGGACGGGCTGCCACGGCTGGCTTCCTGCTGGTAGTTCGCGCCGCAATTGTTGCGGGCCAATTCGCGGACGATTTCGTCGGTATAGGAACGTCCGCTCGAACCCATGATCTGGCCGCGCTGGGTCTCCAAATCACCGAGGCGGCGCTTGGCGCTTTCGGCTTGGCTGGCGATGTCGCGGCATTGCTTGGTGGCGCGAAGCGTTTTGGAAAACAGGAAGTATTCGTAACAGTCGGCTTTTTCGAGCTGACGCTGGCCTTGTTGCGCGACCTGGTCGAGCTGGCGCATTTCGGCTTCGATTTTGGGCAGCGCGTCGCGGGACTGCGCCCCCTTCTGGTTTTCAACGACGAGGCGCTGTTCGAGCTGGGTGCAGATGGGATTGCGCGCCATCCACTGCGCACCGGCTTGACCCGGCACTCCTTGGCCCGGGACGCCAGCGGGCGGGGGCGCGGGTGCGGGAATGGGTGCTGGAGGGCGCACTGATTCGCGCGGACGCGTTTGCTGCTCCTCCCAGGGCCAGCGGAAGCCTTGGGCAGCGGCGGACTGAGGCGAGAGTGATGGAACGAGAATAATCGCTGCGAGAAACGCTATACGCCGCCAGAAAACACGGTGGTTTTCCCGGTGTTCAGGTCCGATGCGCTTCAAGGTGGTGGCAAGCGTCACGTCGTCAGCCAATCCATGTCGGTGGTAGAAAGCCCGATTGCCTTCATTCAACTCAAAACCGTTATCACCGCAGCACGCTAGTCGGTCAATGCGGATCAAATTGCGGCAGGTTTTCCCCACAACCATTGGCGCTTTGGTCGCAGATCACGTCTGTCGGCGTCGAGGGTTGCCTTGACGGTAGGGAGTGGCAGCCGCATAACGCCGCTTTGCTGCAGGAATCCGCTATGTCCCTTACGCTTTACAATACGTTGTCGCGCTCGAAAGAGGCGTTCACGCCGATCGACCCGAAGAATGTGCGCATGTACGTCTGTGGACCAACGGTCTACGACTTTGTCCACATCGGCAACGGGCGGCCGGTGATCGTGTTCGACACGCTATTCCGGCTGCTGCGGCACACCTATGGGCCAGAGCACGTCACGTATGCTCGCAACATCACCGACGTGGATGACAAGATCAATGCGCGCGCCGCCCGAGATTTTCCGGATTTGGCGCTGAATGCGGCCATTGCCAAGCTGACCGAGGAAACAACGCGGCAGTACCACGCCGATTGCGCATCACTTGGTGCGCTAGTGCCAACGGTCGAGCCGCGCGCGACGGGGCATATCCGCGAGATGGTGGCGTTGTGCGAGGCGCTGGTCGCCAAGGGCCATGCCTACGTCGCCGAGGGGCATGTGCTGTTTGATGTGCCGTCGATGGCCGATTACGGCAAGTTGTCCGGGCGGCTGCTGGATGAGATGGAAGCAGGCGCGCGGGTCGAGGTTGCACCCTACAAGCGCTGCGACATGGATTTCGTGCTGTGGAAGCCGTCGAAGCCGGGCGAGCCGTCGTGGCCAAGCCCGTGCGGGATCATCGAAGCGGGCCGTCCTGGCTGGCATATCGAGTGCTCGGCGATGGCTGGTAAGCATCTGGGCGAAACATTTGATATTCACGGCGGCGGGATCGATCTCGTGTTTCCCCATCACGAGAACGAAGTCGCGCAATCGCGGTGCGCGCACGGCACGTCCGCAATGGCCAAGGTGTGGATGCACAACGGCTTTCTCCAGGTCGAAGGCGAGAAAATGTCGAAGTCGCTCGGCAATTTCATCACCATCAATCAGCTTGTTGCGACCGATACGTTTGGCGGGCAGCGCTGGCCGGGGAAGGTGTGCCGCTTAGCAATGCTGGGAACGCACTACCGGTCGCCGATCGATTGGACGGTTGAGCGGTTGTCGCAATCGCGCGCCACGTTGATGGAGTTTGCCGATCTGTTGCACGATGTGGCAGCGACCGCGCCGGACCTTGAAGTGGTGGCGGCGTTGAGCGATGATCTCAATACGGCGAGCGCGCTGTCCATCATTCATGGCATTGCGAAGTCAGCTAAGCGGGGCAGCAAGGAAGCGGCCGGTGCGCTCAAGGCGTCGCTGCACCTCATGGGGCTTTACGACAACGAAACCCGCGCCGAATTTGCGGCGGGTTTGCCGCACATCAAGGTGGACCGGCTCAAGGTCGAGGACCTGATCGCGGCGCGGTTGGCGGCCCGTCAGGCCAAGGACTACAAGGAAGGCGACCGGATCCGCGACGAGTTGACGGCGCTTGGTATTGCGATCAAGGACGCCAAGGACCCCAAGACCGGGGAGATCGTGACGACGTGGGAGGTTCGTTCGTGAGCGCGAGCGGTGATTTTCCGCTGCGTCCGTATCTGGCGGCGGACATCATGGCGTTGCGGGACTTGTTTGCGGCCTCCATCGAAGAGCTGACACAGGATGACTACAACGACGACCAGCGGATTGCCTGGGCAAGCCGCGCCGAGGATGCGGAGGCGTTTGCCAAGCGGTTGTCGTCCAACCTGACGCTCGTCGTGCATATCGAGGACGAGCACCTGGGGTTTGCGACGCTGAAGGATAACGCCGTGCTTGATATGCTGTACGTTCATCCCTGGCACGCACGCATCGGCGTTGCGACGGCGTTGGTGGATGCGATGGAAAGAATAGCGACTGCGCGCGGCGTGGATGCAATGACCGTGGAGGCAAGCGACACCGCCGTGGCGTTTTTTGAAGATCGCGGATATGTCGCGACCAGCCGGAACCTAGTCGAAATGGATGACGAGTGGTTGTCCAATACCTCGATGATGAAGCAATTGAAGGCGAGTGCCGCCAAGGCAGTATCATGACCAAAGAACGCCTCTATCTGTTCGACACCACCTTGCGCGACGGCGCGCAGACGACGGGGGTCGATTTTTCGCTGGCCGATAAGCGGCGGATCGCGGGCGTGCTCGATGACCTCGGGCTCGACTACATTGAAGGCGGATTTCCCGGCGCGAATACGACCGACAGCGCGTTCTTTGCCAGCAAGCCGAACTTTACCGCCGCGACGTTCACAGCCTTTGGAATGGTCAAACGGGCTGGCCGCTCAGTTGAAAACGATCCGGGGTTGCAGGCCGTCTTGACGTCGAAGGCTGCAGCAATCTGTCTCGTCGCAAAGGCGTGGGACTATCATGTGCGGGTGGCGCTCGGCATCACCAACGAGGAAAATCTCGAAAGCATCGATCAGTCGATGCGCGCAATTGTGGCCGGTGGCTGCGAGGCGATGCTGGACTGCGAGCATTTTTTCGACGGCCACAAGGCCAACAGGGCGTATGCGCTCGCCGTCGCGAAGACGGCGTTTGATGCGGGCGCGCGCTGGGTCGTTCTGTGCGACACCAACGGCGGCACGCTGCCGCATGAAGTTGAGCGGATCGTTGCCGATGTCGCGACCGTCGTGCCGGGCAGCCATCTGGGCATTCACACCCATAACGACACCGAGAATGCCGTCGCCAATACGCTGATGGCGGTGCGCAGCGGGTGCCGTCAGATCCAAGGCACGCTCAACGGCATTGGCGAACGCTGCGGGAACGCAAATCTTACGTCCGTCATTCCGACCTTGCTGCTCAAGTCAGAATTTGCCGAACGGTTTGCAACGCAGGTCACGCCAGAGCGATTGTGTACGCTGTCACACGCAAGCCGGGTGCTCGACGAGGTGCTGAACCGCGCACCCGACCGTCATGCGCCGTATGTGGGCGAGAGCGCGTTTGCGACCAAGGCTGGCATCCATGCCTCCGCACTCGTCAAGGAGCCGGAAACGTATGAGCATGTGCCGCCGGAGTCGGTTGGGAATGCTCGGCGGCTGCTTGTATCGGCGCAGGCTGGCAAGTCTAACGTATTGGCGACGCTGCAGCGGTTGAAGATTGCCGTCGATAAGGACGATCCCCGGCTTTCGGCGCTGCTGGATGCTGTCAAAACGCGGGAGGCGGCGGGGTATTCCTACGAAGCGGCGGAAGCATCTTTTGAACTGCTGGCGCGGCGGACGCTGGGGACCGTGCCGCAGTATTTTACCGTCGATAGTTTCCGGGTGATGGTCGAGCGGCGGCATAATGCGCTGGGCGAACTCATCACGGTGTCGGAAGCGAGCGTGAAGGTGCACATATGCGGCGACAAGGAGCTGCTGTGGTCGGTCGGGGAGGGCAACGGCCCGGTGAATGCGCTTGACCAAGCGCTGCGGCGCGACCTGGGGCGCTATCAAAAGCACATCAAGGATATCGAACTCATCGACTACAAGGTGCGGATACTGACCGGCGGGACCGAGGCGGTGACCCGCGTGCTCGTTGAAAGCCTCGATACGGTGTCGGGCGAGCGCTGGGTGACGGTCGGCGTGTCGACCAATATCATCGACGCAAGTTTTGAAGCCTTGCTGGATGCGATCAACTACAAGCTTTTGCGCGATAAAGCGGCGGTCGCAGCATGACACCTCCCTTACGACGACCTGCCGGTGAACCAGCGATCCGCACGCTGGCGATGCCAGCCGACACGAACCCGGCAGGCGATATCTTCGGCGGGTGGCTGATGTCGCAGATGGATATGGCAGCGGGCAACGTCGCATGCCGAGTGGCGCAAGGGCGATGTGCTACGGTCGCGGTCGAAGGGATGACGTTTTTGTCCGCCGTCAAGGTCGGCGACGAGGTGACGGTGTGGGCGCATTTGATCCACACCGGCCGCACCAGCATGAAATTCGAAGTCTCAGCTTGGCGCCGCCCGCGCGATAGCGACGGCCTCACCTGCGTGACGCAGGCCATCTTTACTTTCGTCGCACTCGACGATCAGGGGCGGCCGCGGCCAGTGGCCCAACCGCCGAAGATGATCGAAGTTTGACCTGGATCAACGTATCAGATTTTCTGATCGGCCTTTCAAATTAAAGCGAGTGTACGTTATCATTGCGCGGGTGTAGTAACCGGCAATGAACGCGATGAAACCACGCAACTGATGACAGGAAACAAGATGTCCAACGATGGCAAGTGCCCGGTCCTCCACAAACAGACGAGCCTTGGCGGGAAGTCGAACCGGGACTGGTGGCCAAACCAGTTGAACCTCAAAATCCTCCACCAGCACTCGTCCTTGTCCAATCCGATGGACCGGGATTTCAACTACGCCGAAGCGTTCAAGACGCTCGACCTGGGGGCCTTGAAGACGGACCTCTATGCCTTGATGACCGACAGCCAAGATTGGTGGCCGGCCGACTATGGTCACTATGGTCCATTGTTCATTCGCATGGCTTGGCACAGCGCGGGCACGTATCGCACCGCCGATGGCCGCGGTGGCGCCTCATCGGGCACCCAGCGTTTTGCGCCGCTCAACAGCTGGCCCGACAACGTCAACCTCGACAAGGCGCGCCGGTTGCTTTGGCCGATCAAGCAGAAGTACGGCAACAAGATTTCCTGGGCAGATTTGATGATCCTGGCTGGCAACTGCGCGCTGGAGTCGATGGGCTTTAAAACATTCGGGTTCGCTGGCGGGCGCGAGGATGTTTGGGAGCCGGAAGAAGACATCTATTGGGGGTCTGAAACAGAATGGCTCGGTGACAAGCGCTATGGCGCTGAGCGGGACCTCGAAAACCCTCTTGCCGCCGTGCAGATGGGTCTGATCTACGTCAACCCGGAAGGACCCAACGGCAATCCCGACCCGGTCGCGTCGGGCCGCGATATCCGCGAAACATTTGCGCGCATGGCGATGAACGACGAGGAGACCGTGGCGCTGACCGCTGGTGGCCATACCTTCGGCAAATGCCATGGTGCCGGCGACCCGTCGCTGGTCGGGCCCCAGCCCGAAGCCGTGGGACTTGAGGAGCAGGGATTTGGCTGGAAGAACAGCTTTGGCACCGGCAAAGGAGCCGACCAGATCGGCAGCGGCCTGGAAGGCCCATGGACCCCAAATCCGATCAAGTGGGACAATGGCTATTTCGACATGCTGTTTGGCTATGAATGGGAACTGACGAAGAGCCCTGCCGGGGCTCAGCAATGGCGAGCCAGGAACGTGGCCGATAAGGATCTGGCACCGGCCGCCGACAATCCGTCAAAGCGCGTGCCGACCATGATGTCCACTGCCGATATGGCGATGCGCATGGACCCGGCGTATGCGGCGATCTCAAAGCGGTTCCACACGAACCCCGAACAGTTTGCCGACGCTTTCGCGCGCGCGTGGTTCAAATTGACCCATCGCGACATGGGCCCCCGCTCGCGTTATCTGGGAGCCGAAGTCCCCGCCGAAGTTTTGATCTGGCAGGACCCGGTACCTGCGGTCGATCACAAACTGATCGAGGCAGCCGATATCGCGGCCCTCAAAGCCAAGATCGTCGCATCGGGACTGTCCATCACCCAGCTGGTCTCGACTGCTTGGGGTTCGGCTTCGACGTTCCGCGGCTCCGATAAGCGCGGCGGGGCTAACGGCGCGCGGATACGGCTTGCGCCGCAGAAGGACTGGGCGGTCAACCAGCCAGCTCTATTGGCTGGCGTTCTCAATAGCCTTGAAGGGATCCAGAAAGAGTTCAACGCCGCACAGACCGGCGGCAAAAAGGTGTCGCTGGCCGACTTGATCGTTCTTGGCGGCAATGTTGGCGTGGAACAGGCCGCCACGAAGGCAGGACATACCGTCGAGGTCGCCTTCACACCGGGCCGGACGGACGCCTCGCAGGAGCAAACCGATGTCGAGTCGGTAGGGGTTCTGGAGCCTGCTGCAGATGGGTTTCGGAATTATCTCAAGACCAAATACACCGTCCCGGCTGAGGAACTGCTGGTTGACCGGGCCCAGCTGTTGACGCTGACGGCACCCGAGATGACGGTCCTCGTGGGTGGCTTGCGTGTCCTGGGCGCAAACCACGGCACGTCCCCGCACGGCGTCTTCACCAAGCGGCCGGAAACGCTGACCAACGACTTCTTCGTCAACCTGCTCGACATGCGCACGGCGTGGAAAGCTGCTGGGCAGGGTCAGGATGAGTTTGAGGGGCGCGATAGGACGACGGGCGAACTGAAGTGGACTGGAACGCGCGCCGACCTCGTTTTCGGTTCGAACTCGCAACTGCGCGCACTCTCAGAGGTCTACGCACAGAGCGGCTCAGGCCAACGCTTCGTGACGGATTTCGTGGCGGCATGGGCCAAGGTGATGAACCTGGACCGGTTTGACCTCGCCTGATCTCTGCGCGGCCGGGCTACGAGCGCCACGGCTTCGGTATCGGGGATTATCCCTCGATAATCTTCTTGGCGGCATCGGCGGGCGAGAGCTGGCCGGTGAGGAGGGCGTCGGCGAGGGCGTCAATGGTGGCGGCACCACCGTTGCGGATGCGGTCGCCGATCAGGTCGGCGGCGGCGCGGGCGATGAGGTAGCGGGCGCGGCGGCGGCGGCGTTCGAGCGGGCCGCCAGCGGCGATCCGTTCGCCCACGGCGTCGATGGCCGACAAGAGGGCTTTGATGCCTTCGCCGGTGGTGGCGGTGGTTTTCAGGACCGGAACGGTGCCGCGTCCGGTTTCGCTTATAGAGAGCGCGCCCATGAGCTGGTGCATGGTGCGGTCGGCGCCTTCGCGGTCGCCCTTGTTGACGACGAGGATGTCGGCGATTTCGAGCAAGCCCGATTTCATAGCCTGGATGTCGTCGCCAAGGCCCGGCGCTGAGACCACGACGCGGACGTCGGCGACTTCGGCGACATCGACTTCACTTTGACCGGTGCCGACGGTTTCAAGCAGGATCAGGTCGAAGCCCGCCGCGTCGAGGGCATCGATGATGCGGACGGCGGCGGGCGACAGACCCCCGAGGTAGCCGGACGAGGACAGCGAGCGGACGTAGACGCCGTCGTCGTCCAGCGCTGCCGTCATGCGGATGCGATCGCCGAGGATGGAGCCGCCGGAGATGGGGCTGGAGGGGTCGACGGCGATCACGGCGACGCGGCGGTTATCAGCGCGAGCGGCCTGGATGACGGCGTTGACAAGGGTGGATTTGCCAGCTCCTGGAGGGCCGGTGATGCCGACGACGCGAGCATGGCCCAAGTAAGGTTGCATGGCTTGGAGCAGGGCAGGTGCGGCAGGCGATAGCCGCTCCAGATCGGTGACGCTGGCTGCGATCTCGCGGCGGTCGCCCGCGCGCAAGGAAACGATGCGGGCCGCAGGGGCTGCTGCGTTGCCGGGCTGAGATTTCGGGCGTGCCGTGGTCACGGGGTTTGCAGGTCCTGGTGGTGGAAAGGCGTCATCGAAAGCATAATTGGAGCGGATCTAAAACCACAATCCGGGCCAGCGGTCGCGGGGGCGCATTTCGATGGGGCCGGCGCCGACGAGCGAGATGAGAGGTTCGTCGGTGACGGTCAAGGGCGGTAGAAGCGGCGGCGGGTCGCCTTCGCGCAAGGCTGCGGCGCGGATCGATCCTGCAAGATGGGCGCGGGCGGGTGAGGGAATCGGACTGCGGCGCTGGGGAACAGGCAAGCGAAAGTCGTCGAGCGGGGTGCCGAAGTCGGGTTGCGTGGCGAGTGCCAGGGCTGCGATCTGCTCCGTGGTGCCAAGCAGGCTTGAGGCCATCCGGTCGGCGTCGTATTCGCGTTGGCGGGAGAGGCGCAATTGGAGCTGGCTGTTGAGGCA
>JANOVN010000110.1:0-5115 GCA_031417455.1 Hyphomicrobiaceae bacterium
CAATCGCCGCCAAAAATCATTGTGTGCTCATGCCAGGACACGATGCCGCTCGATACAGCAAGCCTGGCAAAAGGGTGTCCCGGGTCGACCATCACAGCGGCGCGGCATCTCTGCCGGACCGAGCTTGAGACGTTCAAAGCAACAGCGCTCGACGGCGAGCTTACTGTGGCCTGCACGCAGGAAGCCGCGCTTTTTACTGATGTCGCGGAGGAGGCCCAGCTTGGCGCCGCCTTGTCGTTTGTCAACGTCCGGGAAATGGCTGGATGGTCGATCAGCGCCAAGGCCTCGGCTCCCAAAATGGCGGCGCTATTGGCGGCATCGGGCATCGAGGCAACGCCTGCAACCGCTGTCACTTACGAAAGCGAGGGTGTCGCGTTGATCCTGGGCAGCGACAGTGTGGCGATCGACGCCGCCCATCAGCTCAAGGATGCGCTCGACGTCACCGTTGTCCTATCAGGTGACGCCGATATCGCGCCGCCACGGTCCAACGAGGTCCCGATCCGTTTTGGCCGGGTGCGCTCAGCGGCTGGGTATCTTGGCGCATTTGAGGTCACAATCGATGGCTATGGTGAGCCGCTCGCCTCCTCGCGCGCACGGCTCGTCAAAGGGGCGACGCGCAACGGGGCGGTGTCCAAGCCCGACATCATCATCGACCTTACCGGCAATACGCCGCTGTTTTCTGCGCCCGATTTGCGCGAGGGCTATCTGCGCGCTGATCCGCGCGACGCAGCCAGCGTCCAGCGCTTGCTGTTTGCAGCCATCGGCCTTAAGGGCACATTCGATAAGCCGCGTTATATCGCCTTTAGCGATGATCTGTGCGCCCATTCGCGCTCCCGCATTACCGGCTGCACGCGCTGCCTCGACGTTTGTCCCGCTGGCGCCATCACACCGGCGGGCCGCATCGTCGCCATCGATCCCCACATCTGCGGCGGTTGCGGGGCGTGCGCCGCCGTCTGTCCCACGGGCGCTGCAAGCTATCAGGTGCCTGCCGCCGACACCGTCATGCAGCGGGTCCGCGCGGCGGTTCTAGCCTTTGGAAAAGCGGGCGGCAAACCCGCTCCCGTCATCTTATTTCACGATGGCGGACACGGCGAGGAGTTGATCTTTGCGCTCGCCCGCTTTGGTGATGGACTACCCGCGCATGTGATCCCGATTGCCGTCAACGAAGTGACGCAGATCGGGCTCGAACAGTGCGCGGGGGCCCTTGCCTATGGTGCCTCCAGCGTTCGTGTGGTGATGCGCTCCAAGCCCAAACACGATGCGGCCAGCCTCCTCCAGACCCTGGCGACGGCTGGTCAACTGGCAGCGTCCCTGGGTTATGGCGACGCAACGTGCAAGGCCATTGCCACCGATGATCCCGATGCGTTGGGCGCAGCCCTGCGCGAGCCGTCGGGTGCAACGCCATCCACCCGTCCGGCCTCGTTCTTGCCCATGGGGGCAAAACGGGAGGTACTCAAATTGTCATTGCGCGAGTTGCATCGCGCAGCGCCCGCCCCCGTCGACAACGTGCCCATGCCACCGCTTTCGCCATTTGGCGCGGTCCACGTCAAGGCCAGCGGCTGCACGCTTTGCCTTGCCTGCGTATCTGCCTGTCCCCCTCATGCGCTGACCGCCAACGACGAGAGCCCCCAACTCCGCTTTGACGAAAGCCTGTGCGTCCAGTGCGGACTATGTCAGGCGACGTGCCCAGAAAAGGTCATCACCCTCGAACCGCGGGTGAACTTTGCAGCCTTCGAGGCTGGACCTGTAACTCTAAAGGAAGAAGAGCCCTTCTGCTGCACGCGCTGCGCCAAACCGTTCGGCGTCAAGAGCACCGTCGAGCGGGTATTGGCCAAACTCGAAGGCCAGCATTGGATGTTCACCGGGGCAAACGCCTCCCGCCTCGATCTGATCAAAATGTGCGATACCTGCCGCATCGAAGTCGCAACATCTGAGAAGATGGACCCATACGCGGGTCCGGCTCGTCCCGCCCCCAAGACGGGTGAAGATTACTTACGCGAACGCGAAGCCGCTATGCGCGTAAAAATAGACAAGGGCGAGGCGTGAGACGAGCTGGCACCTGGGCAGGCCAATCATCCCCAATAAAGGCCCGTCCACTTTTTGCTAGGTGCGCTGCCTTGATCGGCCCGTCGCCTGCCACCGCGCGAACGTCGTCATAAACGCGGGCCTGCCACTGCGGGATGCTTCCTTAAGGCACGCCCTACCCCACCGGCCCGCCACCGGGGAACGGCACGCCGGGCTCGCGCTTGGCGCGTTTGATCGCAAGGTGTGTTTTCACGCTGGCGACGTTGGGCACACTCGTTACTTCGCGCAACACGAAATCGTGAAAGGAATCGAGGTCTGGTGCCATGCACTGAAGCATGTAGTCGCTCTCACCCGACAACATGTGGGCTTGCCGCACGAACGGCCAGGCTAAAATCCGATTTTCGAATGCCCGCAGATCCGCCTCCGATTGGTTATGCAGCCCAACCAGCACGAACGCCTCGATTGCAAACCCGAGCGACTTCTCATCCAAAAGCACCGTGTATCCCGCTATGACACCGGCTTCTTCGAGCGCCCGCACCCTGCGCAGACAGGGCGGCGGCGACAGCCCGACCTTCTCGGCCAGCGCCAAATTCGTGATCCGGCCATCCCCCTGCAATTCCCGCAGAATCCGCCAGTCGATTGCGTCGAGCCGTAGGGCCATCGCGTTGCAGCGTCCTTGTGTTGAAAGCCTTGTCGATTATCTCACACGTTTGCTGCGGCGGCGAGAACCCTCGACAGATCGCCCCGACATCCCGCAAAAGCTGTGTATGTCTGACACCGATTCACCCACCATCACCCGTCACGAGGCAATTTTGGCCGAGCGCACCCCACCTGATGCGCCGCACGGGTGGATCATCACCGACGGCAAGGCCGGTATGGATGTGCAAGCGCGCGGTGTCGCCGATAGCTTGGGGATCACCTATGAATTCAAGCACGTCGCCCCGCGCGGTCTGTGGGCAATTGTTGCGCCGTGGGGTCGGGTCGCACCGTCCGAGCGCTTCGGCCTGCCCGGCAGCACATTCGGCCCGCCTTGGCCCGACATTGCCATAGCGACCGGCCGCGCCAGCATCCCCTACATCCGCGCGCTGAAGCGCCAAGCTGGACCAAAGACGTTCACCGTCGTTCTGCAAGATCCCAAAACCGGCCCCGCTACCGCCGACCTGATCTGGGTTCCAGCCCACGACACGAGGCGCGGCGCCAACGTCATCACCACGCTAACCGCGCCCCACAGCTTCTCCAGCGCCCGCCTCGCGGAATTGCGTGCCGACATCCCGGCGGCGATTGCAGCGCTTCCCAGCCCGCGCGTCGCCGTGATCCTGGGCGGCAAGAACGGCGTGTATGACTTCAGCGAAGCCGACGACGCCCGCTTTGCTGGTGCTCTCGCCTCGCTCGGCAAACTCGGCGCGAGCTTCATGATCACACCCTCGCGGCGCTCCCACAAGCGCTTGATCGCGGCCGCCGAAACGGCAACCGCTGACCGCCCGCGCATCTTGTGGAACGGCGAAGGCTGCAACCCCTATCCGCACTTCCTCGCCCATGCCGACATACTCATCGTCACCGCCGACAGCGTCAACATGTGCGGCGAGGCCTGCGCCACTGGCAAACCAGTTTACGTTTTTACCCCGTCGGGCGGATCGGCGAAGTTCAGCCGCTTCCACACCGGCTTGGCTGCCAGCGGCGCGACCAGGCCCCTACCCGCTGTTATCAACATGCTCGATCAATGGGCATACCCAGCCATCGATTCCGCCGCTATGATCGCCGCCGAAATCAAAGCGCGATGGCGTCCCTGAACCTATCGGCTAGCCCTCGACCGCTCCTTAAACCAGGATCACTCATGGCCCATCTGAACCTTGCCAAGCTGCTCGAAGCCAAAGTTGAAACCAGCCCATATCAGTACACCGTTGTGTCGGGTTTTCTGTCGGCGCAGTCGATTTCTAAGGTCAATGCCACTTACCCTGATATCAAGGCGGGTGGATCGTTTCCCATCGAAAGCCTCGATGCTGGCATGACGATCAAGGAGGTCATCGACGAACTCGACAGCCCGCAATTCCAAAAGGCCATCGAGCAGAAGTTTAACGTCGATCTGACCGATAAGCCGAAAATGTACTCGTTGCGCGGCTATACTCGCGCCAAAGACGGTCAGATCCACACCGACAGCAAGGACAAGATCATCACCGTCCTGCTCTACCTCAACGAAAACTGGCAGCAGCCCGGCGGACGCCTCCGCATCTTGAAGAACGGCCACGACGTCGATGCTTTCGTCGCCGAGGTCGCTCCCGATAACGGCACGCTGCTTGTCTTCAAACGCTCCGACACCTCCTGGCACGGCCACCATCCTTTTGACGGCCCGCGCCGTTCGCTGCAGATGAATTGGATGACGTCGGAAGGCTCGCGCGGCTGGCACAAAATCCGCCACAAAATCTCCGCCGCCGTCAAAAAGCTGACCGCCGCGTGAGCATGCCGGAGGCAGGTAGCGACCCAACGGGGGCAACTCTGGCCGCTGCCGGCACCCTTACGCAGCGCGTGCCGACTACGCTTGGCAAGCTTTGGCTGGTCGTTGAAATGGCGACGATCTTTGGTCTTGCCCCATTGGCCATGGACGACCTGATCCATGGAACATTTGTCCGCTCTCTTCTGGAACGCTTCGTCCCCGGTGGCCAGATCGGCCTGTTTATTGCCTTGATGCCGGTGCTGCTAGGCGTGCTGCTGTTCCTGCTCGCCGACCGTTCGTTCTCGCTAATCCGCGAATTGACGCGCGGGTTTGGCTGGCGCTCCCTTCTTGGCATCATCGGCGTTTTCGTTATCGCGGGCGGCGCGGTCGCGGCGTATATGTCGGCGAAATATCCCGCTCTGTTCCTGGAATTTCCGACGCACCGCCCGGACACCTTCAAGCGAATCATCCTGCTCTATCCGCTGATGTCCGTCGTCGTGCAGGAATTGGTGTTTAGGACCTTTTTCTTCCACCGCTACGGCCCGCTGTTTGGACGCCAAGCGGCCTTCGCCATACTCCTCAACGGCTGCCTGTTTGGCTACGCCCACATCGTCATGGGCAACGCTTTTGCGGTCTGGTCCACCGCCATCGTGGGCTGC
>JANOVN010000111.1:0-2743 GCA_031417455.1 Hyphomicrobiaceae bacterium
CGCTGATGACAAGTGCGATTTCAATGCTCGTTTCGGGACTAAGCCTTGGATGGAATATTTACAAGGAAGTGGCACTGCGAGGGCGCGTGAAAGTCCAGATGAGTGTGATCCACTTAGTTGGAAGCGGTGTTGATGCTGAGCAACGGGTACGGATCGGCTGCACCAACCACGGCCCTGGATCTGTCATACTCGAATCTTTATGCTGCACCTTCGTGAAAATTGAAGCCAGCAAACTGACCACCGGACACGCGTTGATTATGCACGGATGGGACCACCCTGGAACGTCCCAATTGCCCAAGAAACTTGAACAAGGAGAGACTGCCTCCTATTTCATACCCTATTCCAGCGAGTCCTTCTTAAACTTGGACCTTCAATCCGTGTTCGTCACGGACTCGTTCCAACGAAAGCATACCGTTTCTAGTCGAGATGTTCGTCGGGCGCGTGAACAGTTTATTTCCGACTTTGTAATGGGATGAGAACACTTCTTGCGGTGTCCCCCGGCACCATCCTCTCAATCCCGACATCCCACCACAGCCCCGCCGAAGGCCGGGAGCAACGCGACCCGGCGCAAGCGCCGCCCCGCCGGAGCGCCTTCAGCGCGTGAGGCCAAAAGAGCTCCCCACTTGCTCCCTCCCCCCTTTTCCTATATACGCCCGATCTTCACCCAGTCATTGGGCCGCACGAACAGTACGCCAGCTTGCCGCAAGGCCAGCCAGCGCTGCTCCTCTGCCATTGTTAAAAAACACCAGGGTGGCCAACAGCTTACCCCATAAGGAACAACAACAATGAACATCATCCAGCAGCTCGAAAAAGAGCAGATGGACGCCGTTTTGACGAAACGCGGCGTTCCCGAATTCTCGACCGGCGACACCCTGAAGGTCATGGTTAAAGTCATCGAAGGCGAAGGCGAAAAGCGCACCACCCGGCTTCAGGCGTATGAAGGCGTCTGCATCTCGCGCGCTGGCGGCGGCATCAACGAAAGCTTCACCGTCCGCAAAATCTCCTACGGCGAAGGCGTCGAGCGCGTATTCCCGATCTATTCCCCCTACATCGCCGAAATCGAAGTCGTCCGTCGCGGCAAGGTCCGTCGCGCCAAGTTGTATTACCTGCGCACCCGTCGCGGCAAATCGGCCCGCATCGTCGAGCGCACCGACGTTCGCGCCCGCAAGCTGAACGCCGCCTGGAAAGGCTTCAAGAAGCCCAAGGGTGACGTCGAAGACTTGACGAAGATCAACGGCATCGGCCCCGACCTCGCCGCCCGCTTGAAACAGTTGAACCTCATCAAGTACGAGCAGGTCGCCAACCTCTCGGGCGACGACATCGGCAACGTCGAAGATGCCGTCAACATCTCCGGGCAGATTGAAAAGAACGACTGGATCGGCCAGGCCCGCGCCCTCCTGACCGCCGCCCCTGAAGTTGCCGAAGAAGCCGCCCCAGAAGCCCAAGCCTGAACTTTCTGGTGAGACAGCACTATTTTACGTGACGCCGGGGCTTGCTCCGGCGTTTTCGTTTGTCCCATCGCAGCACTTATGCTGAAAGATGGCTAGATTGCGCTAATGAGAAACGGTCGCCCCATGTCCAACTACGACATCTTTAAGGCCCCAGACGTCCTCAAGGCCCAACCCCGCGACGAAAAGATCAAGCTCCACGGCCCCGCCGATTTCGAAGGCATGCGCAAGGCAGGCATTCTGGCCGCCGCGACGCTCGACATGCTGGTGCCCCACGTTGTCCCCGGCGTCACCACCCAAAAAATCGACGACCTGATCTTACAATTCGCGCTCGATCACAAAGCGATCCCGGCCACCCTCAATTATCGCGGCTACACCCACTCAACCTGCACCTCGATCAACCACGTCGTCTGCCACGGCATCCCCGGCCCCAAGGTCCTGCGCGAAGGCGACATCGTCAACATCGACGTCACCCTGATCGTCGACGGCTGGCACGGCGATACCAGCCGCATGTACGGCGTCGGCACCATCAAGCCGCGCGCCGCCCGCCTCATCGAAGTCACCTATGAATCGCTCGCCCGTGGCATTGCCGCGGTAAAGCCCGGCGCGACCACCGGCGATATCGGCTTGGCCATCGAAACGTACGCCAGGGCCCAGCGCTGCTCGGTTGTCGAAGACTTCTGCGGCCATGGCCTCGGTCGGCTATTCCACGACCGCCCCAACATTCTGCATTACCGCCACAGCACGGACGGCAAGGACGCAGGCCCCGGCATCCGCCTCGAACCCGGCATGTTCTTTACCATCGAGCCCATGATTAATTTGGGCAAGGCCGCCGTCAAAGTCCTCGGCGACGGCTGGACCGCCGTCACCCGCGACCGCGAACTCACCGCCCAATGCGAACACACCATCGGCGTCACCAAAGACGGCTGCGAAATCTTCACCCTTTCCCCCGCAGGCCACTTCATGCCACCCTTCCAAGTCCACTGAAGCTCTGTACCTCGTTGGGTCAAACACTTGCGCGACCCAACACTCCCGCCCAGCCACCCACGTCCTCAACGCAAGTGGTCCATGCCCAATCCGCGCAAAGACAAGCCCGCCCGACTGTCCTCCGATGCCCTCGGTGCCATGGAAGAGCGTCCACAATCGCAGGCGTCCTTTTTCGACACCCGCACCCCGGTCGCGACCAATACTCAAACCCTGTCTCCTGCATCTCATTCCCCTGACCAGTCAGCCCAACTCAAGCCCGAACCCTCCCCCCACGCCGGTCACCGCAAACGCCTGCGCGAACGCTTTCG
>JANOVN010000112.1:0-22765 GCA_031417455.1 Hyphomicrobiaceae bacterium
AGGGCGCCGGCATGATCTATCGCGATGTGGTCGATGATCAGGGGAAAAAGTTCCGCGATATCGTTTGCGAATATGCCTTCAACGCGCCGCCTAGAGATGCGGCGGTGGTTATCGCGAGCGAGAGCTACAAGGAAGAGTGGACCGGCGGGCTCAAAGTGAGCTTCCTTCCCGAAATGGCCGGCAAAGTCGATCTGACGGCAGAGCTGACCGGGGGGAAGCTCAAATCGTATGAAGTCGTGATCGATCAGGTTGGGACGCGAAGCATTCCAGCTGGTGAAAACAGGCTTTTAACCGACAGCTGCCGCAATCGCATGGTGGGCACGGACGGTAAGCTGGTGACGGCTGGCGGCCCCTATTACGCGGTGTTCAAATCCGCAAATTCCGACACGCTCACCTACAAGCTCAATTTTGCGGATAATTTCAAAGCGAATATGGACTTGGTGGTTGTGAAACTAGCCAAACTCAATGCCAACTTCGACTATAAGAAAAAAGGCGACAACTTATTGGAAATAACCCCAAAGAAGGGCCGATTTGTCTTTGGCTGGAATGCCAAGCAACTCAACTTTCTTTCAGATCTTGGCCTGACACGTTGAGGATGGCTTGCGCGGATGAGTTGGTTTATGCGTGATTTCAGTGTTTTTCGTATTGTCGCCATGGCCTTGACCGCCAGCACGCTTGTCGGCTGCGCCGGGGGACCTGCCCCCAGCGCCTCGGTGCAAGCAGAGAAATATCGCCTCATTGCACAATCGACGTTTAGAAATGCGGTTCAGACGCGCTACCAAGCGACCGCGCTTAGCGGCCCTTCATTGCTGCATTCGGCGGGCTTTGTTTACGTGCAGAGCAAGGATGAAGACGGCAATCCTTTCATTGATGATATCTGTGAGAATTTGTTCCCCGGCGGATTGCGCACGGTGCCGTTGTCCGATGTCAACGAAGTCTCAGTGGTGCAATCGCGGTCCGAAGGCTCGCTGCTCACCAGCATGTTCGGGGCGTCGTTTGCGCAGGCGAAAGATGCCAGCGTTGAGATCGGGCTGCGTGGTGTTGAAGAACAGCGCGTGCCCCCTCAATCACTGCGGGCGTCGCTGACCAATCCCACATGCCGCGACTACGTGCGGACGAGGCTGGATGCCGAGCGCACGAAACCGAAGGCATTGCGTGCGCGGATATTTGTCGTCATGCGATCGGTTAAGGCGCGCGATATTTATTTCGACGTGGCCTTCAAGAGCGCAACGGACGCAAACGCTGCGCTAGGCGTTATCGCGGGGAAATACCAAGCCGCAATTCTCTCCGACATCAAAATTCGCGCCCGGCCTGTCGCTGGGTTCGGCGGCACGACCCAGGCATGGGCCTTCGGTGTCAATCGTGTGGATGTCAGCGAAGTCCTCCCGGATGCGAACAATCAAATCCGGCTCGTTCCGGTCGCAGCACGCACCGTCCAAGGGACGACCCGCCTCAGCATGCTGCAATAGTCCGTCCGGCTGGGGGCTGGACGGCTTGTGGGCTGGAGACTAATCCGCCTTCAACGCCAAGCAGTTGATCTTTTCGCGGATGAGCTGGACACACATGGCTTGGGCGGAGGCTTGGTCGAAGCCTGAGAAGCGGGCGCGATAGAGCATCTTGTCGCCGAGCCTTACGGAATGGCGCACGGGCGCATAACCCGCAAGGATCGGGGCCTGGGACTGGACTTGGGTCAACTGCTTGTCGGCTTCGGCAGCCGAGGCGTACGCGCCGATCTGGATTTCGAAGCCTTTGACGGCGGGGGCGGTTGCCTGAGCCTGCACGGGGGCATCGGGGCCCTTCAGGCGGTAACTCGGCTGGGCCATCGGAGCGGGGGCATTTTGCGTGAGGGTTGCAAGCTGCGCGCCCAATGAGGAGGGCAGGCGTGCAGGCTCGACGGGCAGAGAGACCTGCTGGGCGACCGCTGGAGCTGGCTGTTGAGCCGGTTGGATGTTTTGAGCAAGGCCCGCCATCTGGGATTCAAAGCTCGACGGCTGGCGCACGGCGTTAGCGGCGGTTGGCGACAGTGCCGGAGCGGGCGCTGCCGCTGGCGCTGGCTGGGAGAGCGGCGCGGCGCGGGATTTGATGGCGTCGGCAAAATTGGGCGATAGGGATGCCTGTGCGAACGGAGCTGGCGTCTGTGGGGATGACGCCTGCGCCGATAGCGCGGGTTTGGGAGCCTCTGCCTCGGGAGCAGGTTGCGCGGGCTGAGCAGCACTCGTTACGTTGGCAGCACTCGTTACGTTGGCAGCACTTGCCACGTTGATGGAACGAACCTTCGCAACCTCAATCTTGAGGGCAGGCGGCGAAACTTGTGCGGCCACTTCGACAGGGGCAGCGGTGGCCGGTTTTGCCGCTGGTTGCGGCTTAGGGGCGGGCGCGGGTGCAGGGACTGCTGCTGCTAGCGCAGGTGCGGGCTTTGATTTCTTAGCGTCTGCGGCGGCTTTGGCTTGCGCGCTCGCGACCAATATGGGTTTGCGGGTCTTGACCGTCGAGGCTTTGGCCATGGCGCGGGTCAGGGCGACGCGCATGTGGGCGTTGCGCGAACCAGCCGACTCGCCGCCGAAGATCGCGCCGATCACATGCTTGCCGTCCAGTTGGAGCGAGGAGACGAGATTGAAGCCGGAGGCGTGGGTGTAGCCGGTCTTGATGCCGTTGATACCGGGCATCTGCAGCATGAGCGTGTTGTGGTTGCGGAAGGTCGAGCCGTTATAATTGTGCGAGCGGGTCGAAAACAGCGGGAAGAAGCGCGGAAAGTCGTCGTGGAGGCGCACGCCCAACGTCGTCATGTCGCGCGCTGTCGTGTGCTGGTTGGAATTGGGCAAGCCGGACGCGTTCTGGAACGTCGTCGATTTCATGCCGATTTCGCGGGCCTTGGCTGTCATCAGCTTGGCGAAGTTGGCTTCGGTGCCGCCCAAGTGTTCGGCGATAGCGATGGCGATGTCGTTCGCCGATTTGGTGATGAGCGCGAGGATGGCGTCTTCGAGGCCGATTTCATCGCCGGGTGCCAAGTCGAGTTTGGAGGGCGCGGCGTTTGCGGCCGTCTGGCTGATTTTAATCTTGGTTTTCATCGACGCACGGCCCTGCTCGATGGCATCGAACGCGAGATAGAGCGTCATCATTTTGGTCAAGGAGGCTGGATAACGCTGCTCGTTGCCTGCCTGGTCGGTGAGCGTCGCGCCGGAGTTGGCGTCAAAGATGTAAAGCGAATGCGCGCCGCCAGCGTGGGCGCTCGTGGCGACCGTGTTCGCGACGGCAATGGCGATTATCGCGACGAGTGGCAAACACGTTGAGATAGCTTTCCGCACCGTCGCAATCATTGAACCCGTATGCCTTTTAATAACTGCAGCGGCGAAAATTTGCCGCGCAGCGCCCATCCCACGACGCCAATCACCTACTTGCACTGCACTGTTTATTGCCGGGCAAAAGCCGTCGTTTTGGGGCGGCTTTGCGGCGTATGCGTGTCGAAGAACCCGAACGCTAGCGCCAAGGTGCCAACATCTGATTAACGCCGCGTTAGTCATCCCCCTGGACGATAACACCTTATTGTGCAACGCAGCATTTTTGTGGACCGATTCATCTGTGGCGGCTAAAATTGTTCCTCTATTGGGTACGAAGGAGACGACAATGTTCAACCCGAATGCAGATCACGGCTTCGCCGCCGTGAATTTGGCCGTGATGAACGAGGCAACCCGCGCGTTGCATGCCATCACGGCTGAGTTGGGCGATTATTCGCAGCGCTTGCTTGCCGACGGTACGACTACATTCAACCAACTCGCGTCCGCAAAGACGGTGCCTGAGTACATGAGCGTAGTGGCCGCTTTCACGAAGCGGTCGATGGAGGAAAACGTGCAGCAATTTCTTCGGATGGGGAGCATGTATGCGTCGGCTGCAAACGACCAGACGCGCGCGGTGCAGTCGCTCTTGCTGGCCGGTCCGCGTTGAAAGGCGGGCAGTTGGCCGACAAACCACGCAAAACAAAAATCAGGGGCCCGGTCGTCCTGGGCCTTTTTTGTGTCCCGATCGGTCTCCATATAGCCAGTCCGAGGGAAGATCTGCGGGGACGCGTGCATTGGCATTCACGGATCGCGCCGGGTCGGCTAAGATGAGGCTGCATGGCGGAACGCAGCGTTCCGGCACGAAGCAAAAGAGATGCGCGGGCGATTGACGATGACGAAACTTTCCACAGCGCATGAAGACGGGGCAACCGCCGGATTTGCCGATCAAGCTGGTACAAACCGGTGTCCGCCAATTGCCGCCGGCGACAAGGACAAGAACGGCGGTGGCGACGGCGGCAGCAAGACCGGGCTTGTTACCAAAACCCGGCCGAAGACCAAAAAACCTTCACTTTACAAAGTGTTGCTATTGAACGACGATTACACGCCGATGGAATTCGTTGTGCATGTACTGCAGAAGTATTTCAGCAAGAACCGCGAAGAGGCAGAACGGATCATGCTGCATGTGCATCAAAAGGGCGTTGGCATGTGCGGCGTGTACACTTTCGAGATCGCGGAAACAAAAGTGACTCAGGTCATGGATTTTTCCCGCTCGAATAACCACCCTCTACAATGCACTATGGAGAAGGAGTAGGTTCACGTGCCATCATTCTCGAAGAGCTTAGAGACGGCTTTACATCGCGCCCTGGAAGCCGCCAACGAGCGCAATCACGAGTTCGCTACTCTGGAGCATCTGCTGCTTGCGTTGATGGACGACCGGGATGCCGCGTCGGTCATGCGGGCGTGCGCGGTTGATGCGGATGCATTGAAAGCCCGGATCATCGCGTATCTCGACACCGAACTTGCCTCGCTCGTCCTCAAGGATCACACCGAAGCGCAGCCGACGACCGGCTTCCAGCGGGTCATTCACCGCGCGGTCGTGCATGTGCAGTCATCGGGCCGGGAAGAAGTGACGGGGGCCAACGTGCTCGTCGCGATTTTCGCCGAGCGCGAAAGCCATGCCGCTTTTTTCCTGCAAGAGCAGGATATGACGCGCTTCGACGCGGTGCAGTATATCTCACACGGGATCGCCAAGCGGCCCGGCATGTCGGAGCCTCGTTCAGTGCGTGGATCAGAAGAACCCAACTCATCGTCCTCGGGCGAGGGCGAAGAGAAAAAGCCGGCGCAGGATGCGTTGTCGGCCTATTGCGTCAACCTCAACCTCAAAGCGCGCGACGGCAAGATCGATCCGCTGATCGGGCGTGAGCAGGAAGTGATGCGCACAATTCAGGTGCTGTGCCGCCGGTCGAAGAACAATCCGCTGTTCGTGGGTGATCCCGGCGTCGGCAAGACAGCCATCGCCGAAGGGCTAGCGCGAAAGATCATCCGCGGGGAAGTTCCCGAGGTGCTGCTTAACGCCACCATCTTCTCGCTCGACATGGGCTCGCTGCTGGCTGGCACGCGTTATCGCGGCGACTTCGAAGAGCGGTTGAAAGCCGTGATGAAGGAAATCGAAGCTCACGAGGGCGCGATTTTGTTCATCGACGAAATCCACACCGTGATCGGAGCAGGTGCTACCTCTGGCGGGGCGATGGACGCGTCCAACCTGCTGAAGCCCGCGCTTCAGTCGGGCGTGCTGCGTTGCATCGGCTCAACGACCTACAAGGAATATCGCCAGCATTTCGAAAAGGACCGCGCGCTCGTTCGCCGGTTCCAAAAGATCGACGTGAAGGAGCCGTCCATCGAAGATACGATTGCGATCCTCAAGGGGCTCAAGCCGTACTTCGAAGAGTTCCACAAGCTGCGCTACACCAACGAAGCGATCAAGTCGGCGGTGGAACTGTCGGCGCGCTACATCCATGACCGCAAGCTGCCGGACAAAGCAATCGACGTGATCGACGAGAGCGGCGCGTCGCAGATGCTGGTGCCCGAAGCCAAGCGCAAGAAGAAGATCACCGTCAAGGAAATCGAGGCGACCGTCGCCACGATGGCGCGTATTCCAGCCCGCACAGTCACCAAGAGCGATGCCGAGGTTCTCGGCAACCTCGAAAAGGACATGAAGCGGCTGGTGTTTGGGCAGGACAGCGCCATCGAGATGCTGGCATCCGCCATCAAGCTTGCGCGTGCGGGCCTGCGCGAACCAGAAAAGCCGATTGGGTGTTACCTGTTCTCGGGTCCAACGGGCGTTGGCAAGACCGAAGTCGCCAAGCAGATGGCCAATCTGATGGGCGTGGAATTGCTACGCTTCGATATGTCCGAGTACATGGAAAAGCACACGATCTCGCGGTTGATCGGCGCGCCTCCTGGCTACGTCGGGTTCGACCAGGGCGGGCTGTTGACCGACGGCGTCGACCAGCATCCCCACTCCGTGCTGCTGCTCGATGAAATCGAGAAGGCGCATCCAGATCTGTTCAACATCTTGTTGCAGGTCATGGATCACGGCAAGCTGACCGACCACAACGGCAAGCAGATCGACTTCCGCAACGTCATTCTCATCATGACGTCGAACGCGGGCGCGTCCGACCTTGCCAAGGCTGCGATGGGCTTTAACCGGTCCAAGCGCGAAGGCGACGACACGGAAGCGATCAACCGGTTGTTCACGCCGGAATTCCGCAACCGTCTCGACGCAGTCATCCCGTTCTCGGGCTTGCCGCAGGAGGTGATTGCCAAAGTGGTCGAGAAGTTCGTGTTCCAGCTGGAAGCGCAGCTCGCCGACCGTGGCGTCACCATCGAGCTGTCGGAGCAGGCGGCCAAATGGATCGGCGAAAAGGGCTACGACGAGAAGTTCGGTGCGCGACCGTTGTCGCGCGTCATTCAGGAGTACATCAAAAAGCCGCTCGCCGACGAGCTGCTGTTTGGGCGCCTGGAGCATGGCGGCATCGTCAAAGTGCTGGTCGAGGGCAAGGGCGAGGATGCCAAGCTCGCATTCGAGTACGTCTCGGCCGATCCGTCGAAGAAAGCCAAGTCCAAGGAGGACGACGACGAGGATGACGACATCATCCCCGCGTTGGCCGATGCGCCGCCAAAGAAAGCGCTGCCGGGGCCGAAGGAGCGCAAACCCTCTGCCAGGAGCCAAGGCGCCGTTCCCAACGTGCCGCGTAAAAAAGACGAGTGAACAAGGTGAGGGCTGGCCGAAAGGCTGGCCCTTAATGTTTGCCGACTTGCATTGTGCTAAGGTACGGTGACTGCGGAGAGCGGAAGACAATGTTTCATAAGCAAGTTCAACCAAGCACGAATTACTCGGCGCAGGCTGCAGCAGAACCGGCGGACGTTCGCAAAGATGCTAAGCTTCAAGCGCATACTTTTAAATTCGCGGCTGAGCTCGATCTTATATCGAGCGACGACCCGCTCGGCGAAGCTGGTCGTTTTTTGAGTCAGCAATTAATGCCGGAAGTTGCCGCCAAACATCCTGGCGACACCGTTGTCATGTTTCTGGTCGAATCCGGCACCTACATCACAGCCAAGGACGACACTGCACTGCTCGACAAGTACGAAGCCCTGCACCATGATGAATGGGGATGGGTGACGGATATCGTTCGGGGGCCTGGTGACACATCAGAAGGCGTGGGTCGACCATAAGGGGCGGCCTGTCGTGCTGGTCGAACGGCCAGACTCGCTGGAGCCCTTTCTGGCGCTTCTCGACACGGGATGTTCGCTGGCGCTGCTGATGGATTCTGCCACTGCGCACGAACTTGGGGTTGTTGAGGCCGTCAAGGTTCGCCGCAATATGCCTGAGCGGATGCGGATGGCAGACGGTACAAGTGCCGACCTCAAGCAAGGTCGTCTTTCGCTGATTTGGAATGGTGTTACCCGTAGCGTTGCAGTGGGGATCACTATGCAGGGGCAGATTTTTCCCGAAGATGGAAGCTGGCCCGGAACCGAGCCGAAAGCTTTGTTGGGCTGTCAGCTGATGGCTGGCAACAAAGTGACGATCAACTTCTGCGCTCGAACAATCGAATTGACCGATTGCAGCAACCAACAAGCGAGTGTCCCATGACCACGCCTACCCTCAAGCTTTATCACGCGTCGCCGTCGCGGTCGTCGATTGCACTTTGGATGCTGGAGGAATTGGGGGAACCCTATGAGCTTGAGCTGTTGAGCCTCACAAACGGCGACAATCTCAAGCCCGCGTACCTCGCCGTCAATCCGATGGGGAAGGTGCCGACGCTGGTCGATTCCGGCGTCGCGATCACCGAGGTCGCTGCAATCTGCTGCCATCTGGCGGATAAGTATCCCAACGCTGGCCTTGCACCCGCGATCAACGATCCCTTGCGGGGGCCTTATCTGCATTGGCTGTTTTGGGCGCCGTCGTGCCTTGAACCGGCGATCATCGATCATCACCTGAAGCGCGCGCCCGGTCCGCGTGGTATGATGGGCTGGATTGATTACGAGACGACCATCGATATTCTGGCGGCAGGCGTTGCAAAGGGCCCGTGGATTTTGGGCGAACGGTTCACAGCGGCGGATGTCGTCGTGGGCGCGGGCGTCAATTGGGGGCTGATGTTTGGCACCATCCCCAAACGGCCCGAGCTCGAAGCCTACGCCGAACGCCTTCGCGCGCGGCCCGCCATGCAGCGCTCCATGGCAAAGGATGCGGAAATCGGCAAGGCGGCGAGTTAGTCGCGCGTTGATAGGCTTGGTCGCTGCGCGAGTGGGGTTGTCACCCCACGCCCCATTCGCCGATGCGCAGCATGGCTCACGCGATGACGGGACACCCCTCGAACTCCCCGTCTTTTTGGCCTTTTTCGGATTCTGACCTGGATCAGCCCAAGCCCGATATCGGCGCGATAAGGGAGATGCTGCACGTTGTACGTCGCGCAAGGACACTTGCCCAATAGCTTGCGAACATGAGACAGTCGGGGACTTCTTCCCTTCAGGAAATCTCATGCTGTCCGACGATGTCTTTCGCACACAACTATCCGCGACCTTCGCCGATCTTCTGCGGACTGCGGAGCGGCTGTCCGATGTGGCCGATGTTGGTCACGCGCAGACGCGCGAGTTCGTGAGGCTGTCGCTCCTGCCGCATGCGCGCGGGGCGTGCGCCGTCGAGATCATGCTGCGGGCGGATCAGCTGTATGACGTTTCCATCGACACGGAATTCTACGAGGACTGCCGCATTCAGAAGTTCGAGACGTTCGTCCCGTTGATCGAGGCCATCGCCAACGGCAATGTCACCCAGCGCCGCCATGTGTCTGCGGCAACTGGAACCGAACGTTCGATTGAAACGCTGGTCCAACTCCCAGGCAGCGAGGTCTGGCGCAAGGGACACGACTATCGCGTCGCCTCTGCAATCGCCGACGATGGCACCATCTTCGACGACCGGCGCTATGTGGCTTACCGGCGGTAAGTGCTCGTCCCGCTTGGCATTTAGTATCCCACATTAAAAATACTACGAAAGTTGTATTTAATTGACGATTTTCCTTGAAATATTCATTATTCAGCCTATCTTTTAATCACACGCATATCAACCAGCCCGGAAAATGCACTTTCGGATTAGCGTTACTACTTTTCTTTCCGGGTGGATGGGGTGTGCATTCGCAAATCGCAGGAGGTCTTTATGACACGTGCGTTTTCTTTGAAGGAACACCATAGCTGGGAGGATTGGCTTGGTGTTGGATTGGGTGCTCTCCTCATTGTTTCGCCGTGGCTCATCGGCGGCACCACCGACCCGATGGTATCGTTTAGCGCTGTGGCCATGGGCATGCTGGTCATGGTGCTGGCGGCAATGGAGTTTCTGGACCGGCAATACTGGGAAGAAACGGCGGAAATTGCCGCTGGCGCGTGGGTGATGGCCTCCCCGTTCGTATACGGGTACATCAATAGCGGGCTTGGCTATACACACTTTGCCATCGGCGCTGTCGTCGCCTTGCTAGCCGTCCTGGAACTGTCGCAAGCGCATACGCCGCCGACGACTGCCTAATACGCGACGGTTAAATAGAACGGTTAAATAGATCGACGGGGTTAGAGCATTTTCCGACCGAAGTGGATACCGGTTCGACGTCGATGCGGAGCATCGCTGCGCGATGACGAAAATGGCACAAAACAAGAACCTAGAGCACGTTCCGATTTCGTAGGATCGGAACGTGCTCTAGTACCGCCTTTCCGACTCTGGCCCTTTTTGCTTTGGGGCGGATTTATCCCGGATTTATTTCGCCCGCGCGTTGCGCATGGCTTTCAGAATGGTATCGGCTTTGCCTTTGCCGGTGGTCAGTGCTGCGTATTGCGGTGAGCCGCGCGAGATGATCGCGATGCGGCCTTGTTCGTCGTGGTGAACGCCCCAGCCGTAGCGTTTGGGCAGCGGCGAGGCGCGCATGCATGGATGCTCTTTGGCGAACAGTTCGGCGTGGATTTGTTTGCCGCGCTGTTTCAAATCCGCAGGCGTCAGGCCGAGGCGGGTGACGTGGACGACGAACAGCAGTTCGTCACGCGTGTACTTGTAGGGGTGCTTGCTCAGCAGTTCGAATTCGAGCACGGCGACCGTTGGCTTGTCACCACGCAGGGGCGGGGTGATGCCGGTCGCCTCCGGGCAATCGTCTGCAGCTTCAATGAAGGTGTTGGTATAGGACATGGCCTAATTCCAGAGATTACAAGGCGAGCGCTGCTGCTAGCCGTTTGATGGCGACGATATCGCTGCCGGTTGCTTTGATGCGGGCGGCGGCTTGCGGGAGTGGTTCGGTCGAAACCGACATTTGGTGGGCGTTGGCGTGGAGCATCATAATGGCGTCGCTCATGACGCCGACGTGACCGTTCCAGAAGATCAAGTCGCCGCGCTGGACGCCCTTTTCGAGATCGTCGGGAATGGGAATCGCCTCGCCCAATTCGGCCTGCTGCAAGTCGGTGTCGCGGGGGGCTTTGACGCCGCAAGCGGCGAGCGACAGTTGGATCAACCCCGAGCAGTCGAGGCCGATACGAGTGCGCCCGCCCCATAGATATGGCGTACCCAAGAAGCGTTCGGCAACCTCGACGAAATCGCGGTCGCGCCAGCCCTGTTCGGCGACGTGGCGGGCGACGACGAAGCCGCCGTTGGCGATTTGGTAAAAGCGGTCCACGGTATCGACGACGGTCAGGCCTGCGTTGAGGCTCAGGTGCATGAGCGGGGGCGATTTGATTTCGGGCGTGGCGTAAAGGAACGTGCCGAGCGCTTTGACGCGGTGGGTTATGGTCTTCAGGTCGCGGGTCACGGTGTCGGCGGGGAGGTAGCCCATATACCCGTCGGTTTCGAGCTGCACCCAGGCCCAGCCCTCGGCGATGTCGTAGACGGTGACGGGTTCGCCGAGCAGCGCTTCGGTCTCAAGGGCTGCGGTGGGTACCGGGACTTTGCGCAGCGGCACGACGGGCCGCGCAATCTGGGCTGGGGTTCCAGTGACATAGCGGGGGGCATCGACACGGCCGCGGAGGTGCTCGGCTGCAAGGTTCAAGCGGAACGGGTTGCGGCGCGGATCTGGTTGCGCGTGGGCCGGGGGCTGCTGCGTCATGCGCGGTACTCCCTGGCCAGCACGTCGAACACGGCGCGGGCGGATTGGGGTTCGCCGCCTTTAGGGCCGAGCGGGCGGGCAGCCGGACGCCAGCCGTACAGGTCGAAGTGGGCGAAACGGCTGGCGCGCTTGACGAACCGGCGCAGAAACAGGGCTGCGATGATGGCGCCCGAGAACGGGCTTTCGGAGACGTTGTTCATGTCGGCGATTTCGCTGTCGAGGTTGCGTTCGTAGCCGTTCCAGAACGGCAGGCGCCAGACCGGATCGCCGATGGCGCGGCCACGGGTGACGACCTCAGTTGCGAGGGCTTCATCGTCGGTGAAGAACGCCGGCAAGTCGGGGCCAAGCGCGACGCGGGCGGCGCCGGTCAGCGTCGAGAACGTGAACAGGCTGTTGGGGCTTTCCTCGTCGGCGAGGGCCAATGCGTCGGCGAGAACGAGGCGACCTTCGGCGTCGGTGTTGCCGATCTCGATGGTTTGGCCGAGGCGGCTTTTGATGACGTCGCTGGGGCGGAAGGCGTTGCCGCTGACGGAATTTTCAGCCGCCGGGATCAGGACGCGCAGACGTACGGGCAAGCGTTGGCCCATGATCATATGCGCGAGCGAAAGTGCGGTCGCTGAGCCGCCCATGTCCTTTTTCATCAGCAGCATGGCCGACGACGGTTTGAGATCCAGGCCGCCGGTGTCGAACACGATACCCTTGCCGACCAGGGTCACTTTGGGAGCGTCGGGGTTGCCCCAGGTGAGGTCGATCAGGCGGGGGGCGCGGGGGCTGGCGCGGCCGACGGCATGGATCAGCGGGAAGTTGTGGGTGAGCAGGTCGTCGCCGGTGATGACCGATACGCTTGCACCATGACGCAACGCCAATTCTCGGGCGGCATTTTCGATGTCGTCGGGGCCCATATCGTTGGCGGGGGTGTTGATCAGGTCGCGGCCAAGCCAGACGGCTTCGATCTGGTTCAAGACCCGCGCGCGGTCGGCGCCTTTGGGCCAAGTCAGACGGGAGGGGGCAGGGCCCGCCGCCGACTTGTAGCGATGGAAGCGGTAGGAGCCGAGACCCCAGGCGAGGGCTGCGAGTTCGGCATGCTCAGGGGGGTGTTCGAGCGTGTAGTTGCCCGAGGGGAGGGATTGAGCGAGTTGACCGAGCAGCAGTTCGGAGGGGCCGGAAGGTTCGCCCGCGCAGCCGTTGCCCAGACCGAACGCGACGCTTGCCAGTTCGCCGCCGGGTGCGGTGCGGAGCGCCAGTTTTTTGGCGGATGAACTGAATTTGACGGCGTCGAGCCATCGGCGCGTGGCATCGTCGTCGTCATGGGTCATTCCGCCGGCAATCCCGTCGCTATACAGCCTGACCGGCGTGCCGTCCGCGTGATCCTGGAACACGACATCTGGTTGGAGCAAAATCGGGGTGGTCTCGTTCGGATTCATGGTAGTCGCCGTGTCCTATGGTTTTGTACGTCGCGGGGCCTAGTCCTTCGAGGAATGGCCCGGCGTTTGAAATGCTAGCTTACAACACACGAAGCCCATTGATGACGCAATAGGGGACGGCTGATGGCACCTGCGAGCTATAGACTGGTTATCGGCGACAAGATGTGGTCGTCGTGGTCGCTGCGGCCCTGGTTGCTAATGCGCCACTTCGGTATTTCCTTTGATGAAGTGCACATCAGGTTGCGGTCGCCCGATACGGCGGCGCAGATCAAGGCGTATTCGCCATCGGGCAAGGTTCCTGCGCTGATCGGGGATGGCCAGACGGTCTGGGACACGCTGGCGATTGTTGAATTCCTGGCCGATGCGCATCCAGACCTGCCGGTCTGGCCCAAGGAAAAGCGGGCGCGGGCCATTGCGCGGTCGGTCAGCGCGGAAATGCATTCCGGGTTCGTTCCGCTGCGGCAGAATTGCCCGATGGATTTCACGGCGCGCGGTTTAAAGCCGCTGGACTTGTCCGCGATTACCGGCGACGTGGCCCGGATTGTCGAGATTTGGCGCATGTGCCGCAAGTCCTATGGCGCGGCGGGGCCGTTCCTGTTTGGCGAATTTTCGGCCGCTGATGCGATGTATGCCCCGGTGGTATCGCGGTTCGTGAGCTACGATATTGATCTTTCCAAACACGATGACGATGGCGTCGCGGCCGCATACCTCGCCACTATGATGGCGCTGCCGGGAATGGCCGTCTGGGGCAAGGCTGCTACTTGGGAGAGTGCGCAATAGCTGGGTTGCCCAGAAGACGTTGAAACCAGTCCAGCACTTGCACCTGCGCCAGGGAAAACGGAGTTCAGTTAAGGCTTTGTTGACGCGTGTCCCGCAAGATGACGCCACGATTTGTGTGTGCGTCTACCTTTCTTGCAACGAGGGTTCCATGGCGCGTGCAGCCGCATTTCCGTCCGCTAAATCTTTGGCCGTTTTCGCCAGCCTCGCGGCTAGCTTGATGCTGGGCGCTTGTGCGCAGGACGGCAACGAGTTGCAAACGTCGCTGTTGGACGAAAAGTCCGCGCCCAAGGTGGAAGAGGCCGCGGAAGCCGAAAAGGCTTCCGCCGTTCCACGCACCGAGCTTGAGAAAGCCACCGAATATTGGGGCAAGAAATTCAGGGAGCACCCCAACAATCTCGAATCAGCGCTCAGCTATGCCAAGAACCTGAAGGCCATGGGTGAACGCCAGCAGGCGCTCGCCGTGATCCAGCAGGCTGCCTCCACGCATGGCAACGACAAGAAGCTCGCGTCTGAGTATGGGCGCCTGGCTCTTGAACTCGATCAGATCAGCGTCGCCAAACAGATGCTGGCGATCGCCGACGACCCGGCGTCTCCCGATTGGCGCGTGATTTCAGCGCGTGGAACGGTTCACGCCAAGGAAGGCAAATACGCCGAGGCGATCCCGCTTTACGAACGAGCGCTGCTGTTGTCGCAAGAACAGACGTCGGTGATGAACAATCTCGCGATGGCCTATGCGATGGCAGGGCAGGCCGACAAAGCCGAGGACATCCTGCGCCGGATCGAAGCCAAGGGCGGCAATGCCAAGAGCCGTCAGAACCTCGCGCTCGTGCTGGGTCTGCAGGGCAAGTTCGACGAGTCGAAGACGGTTGCCTCGCAGGAAATGGGGCCGACGAGCGCCACTTCCGATAACGAGATGCTGCGGCGGATGGTGAAAACCGATAAGCCTGCAGCGGAGGCTTCGGTTTCCAAGGTCTCGGCCAAGGCGCGTTCGGCGATCAAGCCTGCCGTCACCGAGGCTGCATGGCGCGATGAGGGCGCAATCTCAAAGGTTGCCGACGCGTCGGGTCAGCCACCGCTTAAAGGCATGTCGCCCTAATTGTCGACTTTGATACTAGAGCACGTTCCGACCGAAGTGGAAACCGGTTCGGCGTCGATGCGGAGCATCGCTGCGCGATGACGAAAATGCGACAAGACAAGAACCTAGAGCGGCGTTCCGATTCCGTCGGATCGGAACGTGCTCTAGCTCCCTCGGGCGATCTCGTCCAACGCTGCGCTTGCAAGAAACCCTGAGCGGGTCAGCCCCCGCCGTCTTGCCTCTTGATCGATCGCCTCCAGCAGGCCGGCATCCAACGATATGTTGGCTCGAACTGGTCGTGACTTGTCGAGAACGAGGCGGATGGAGACACCGCAGACCTGTGATCCGCCGCTATTGCCCAATGCCTCATTCAGAACAACGTCTGGATCACGAGGCTCGGGCAGAGGTTCGCCATCGGCGATCAACTGAGCTGCAAACTCACGAAGCGCAGAAGTTGCGTCTTCGACAGCCTCATTCAGTGTCGCCCCCCCACCATGGCAGCCGGGAAAGTCTGGAATAACCACGCCCCACACATCGCCAGATCCGTCAATCACTCCCATGTACCGTGTCATATCGATCTCCTCATTTCCATCCGGCCAGCTTAGCGATTGATCGCGCTACACCCGGTGAGAGTTCACGATGGCGAGGGACGACGATCCGGCCCGGCATCTCTGGGTGCCTATAGATGTCATGGCCACCGCCGCCTGTGTTGGTCCATCCTTCGCGTTCAAGGCGCGCTATGATCTCGCGAGTATTTGTCTCGATCATCGCCACTGTCGCTCCAAATATTGCGCAATTATATGCGCAATTACTATATGCCTGTCAACATGAGTGTGGATCATTTGCACAGTAGCTTTAGCCTCAAACCAACAAAAAAGGCGGCCACCCGGGAGGGGCACCCGCCTTTTTTTGCGTTTGTTTTTTGCCACTCAGTTCCAGCCCAGCGTGACGATGACGGCGGGAGAGAGAATGGCGATGAAGAGCACGGGCAGGAAGAAGATGATCATCGGAACGGTCAGCTTCGGGGGCAGGGCTGCTGCCTTCTGCTCGGCTTTCGACATCCGGATGTCGCGGTTTTCCTTGGCCATGACGCGGAGCGCCTGACCAACGGGCGTGCCGTAGCGTTCGGCTTGGACGAGCGCGGTACAAACCGATTTCACGCCTTCAAGGCCGGTGCGCTTGGCGAGGTTTTCGAAGGCAGTCCGGCGGTCGGGGAGGTAGGACAGTTCAGCTGTGGTCAAGCTCAGCTCTTCGGCCAGTTCAACCGACTGGACGGTAATTTCGCGGGCGACCTTACCGAACGCTGCTTCGACCGACATACCCGATTGGACGCAAATCAAGAGCATGTCGAGGCTGTCGGGGAAGGCCTGTTCGATTGAGAGCTTGCGCTTGCCGGCGATGTTTTCGATGAACACGTTGGGCAGGTAGAAGCCGGTAAAGCCAGCCGCCAAGGCCATTAAAACCTTGATCATCGGCGGATAGTCGAGGTCGACTACAACGAAGACGTAGAAAAGTGCGATCAGAAAGATCACCGGTGGCATGATGACCCGGAAGGCCATGAACGTCATCACGGGGCCTTCGCCGCGATAGCCGGCCGACTTCAGTTTTTGGCGCAACTCTTCGCTGTCGAGCTTGGATTTCAAGTCCAATGCATCGACGATCTGCTGGACATAGCCTTTGGGTGCCTGCCGCAAACGGTTGCCGCCGTTGCGTTCGGCGATCGCCATTTCAGCAAGACGCGCCGACCGCAATTTGTCGCGCTCGACGGCCATCACGCGCATGCGCTGCGTAACCCGGTCGCGCTCCAACAGGGGAAGCGCGAACGTCAGGATGGTCGCCAAGGAACAGATGGCTGCCAATATGGTCACCAGGAATTGCGGTCCCATCACGGTTTCGGCAAATTCAAGCATGGTCGTATTCCCGAAAGAAGCTTAATACTTGAAGTTGATCATCTTACGCATCATCGCGCAGCCAACAGCCATCCAGCTTAAGCCAAACAGGATGAGCATGTTGCCTACTTTCGTGTCCATCATCGGCCTCAGATAGTCGGGCGAAGTCAGCATGATCAGCGAGACGACGGCGATCGGAAGCGAGCCCAGCACCATTGCCGAGGCCAAGGCTTCGGCAGACAGCGCTTTGACCTTCAGCTTCATACCAAAGCGGTCGCGCAGAACTTGCGAAAGGTTGCCAAGAGCTTCCGACAAGTTACCGCCCGAGGTCTGCGAAATGGCGATCACGATGGCGAGGAACTTCACTTCCGGCAACGGCATGCGCTGAACCAAGCGCTCGAGTGCTTCGGCGAGTGTGACGCCCATGCGCTGCTGATCGACGACGTCCTTGAATTCGCTCGCGATCGGCTCGGGGCTTTCGCGCGCAATGATGCCAAGACACTCGTTCAACGGCAGACCGGTCTTGATGCCGCGAACGACGACGTCGATGGCGTTGGCGAGGTTGGCCGTGAATTTGGTCTGGCGGCGCTTGATCAGGAAATTCAATATCCAGCCTGGCAGACCCATGGCACCGACGAATCCTGCGACCAGCGCCAAGCCGGGGGCAATACCCGCCACAGATGCGGGGGCCGAAAAGAAGGCAGCGACTGCGATAACCACGCCCAGGATGATGCTGCTCATCCAGTAGGCTTTCGCATCCATTTCGAGGCCTGCCTGCTGGAGCCTTGTCCGCAAACTGGCCTTTTCGTGTTTCTTTTTGCGGATGTCGATTTCTCTGAGCGTTTCGGTGACAGCCTTTTTGCGGCTGGCGGTGACGTCGGCAGCACTTCTGGCAGCGACCTTCTTTGACCGGGCGGTGGTCGCGGTTTGGATGCGCTGCGTGACATCTTCGCCAGCGAAGTAGGGATAGATCACGACCAGCACAACCGCCGAAACGGCGAACGCCACAAGGCCCCACACAATCAGATCAGTGGTATCGGCATCAAGCATTTTGGTCTCCAACCGGGTTACCGTTGGCGTCGCGGGCTTCGGCGGACGCCAGCGCTTCGGCTAGGCGGCCTTCTTCGTTGTAGTATTCGGCACGGTCCCAGAAGCGGGGGCGCGCAATGCCCGTTGAGCGGTGACGGCCAAGGATCTTATCATTGGCATCCTGGCCGGTGATGTCGAACACGATGATGTTCTGCAGCGTGATGACGTCGCCTTCCATGCCGCACACTTCGGTGATGTGGGTGATCTTACGCGACCCGTCGCGCAGACGAGACGCCTGAATGATGACGTCGACCGAACCGGCGATCATTTCGCGGATCGTCTTCACGGGCAGCGCATAGCCGCCCATCATGATCATGCTCTCAAGACGGCTGATGGCTTCGCGCGGCGAGTTGGCGTGAAGCGTTCCCATCGAACCGTCGTGGCCGGTGTTCATGGCCTGAAGCAAGTCGAACGCTTCAGGGCCGCGGACTTCCCCGACGATGATGCGTTCGGGACGCATACGGAGGCAGTTCTTGATCAGGTCGCGCATCTTGACCTCGCCTTCGCCTTCAAGGTTGGGCGGGCGGGTTTCGAGACGAACCACGTGAGGCTGCTGGAGCTGCAATTCGGCGGAGTCCTCGCAGGTGATGATGCGCTCTTCCATGTCGATGGAGCCGGTCATGCAGTTGAGCAGCGTCGTCTTGCCCGAACCGGTACCGCCGGAAATGAGGATGTTGCAGCGGACGCGGCCGATGATTTCGAGGATCGTCTTAGCGGCGGGGCTGATCGAGCCGAACTTGACGAGCTGTTCGAGCTTGAGACGGTCTTTCTTGAACTTACGAATGGTGAGGCATGGGCCGTCGATGGCGAGCGGCGGGGCGATGACGTTGACGCGCGATCCGTCGGGGAGACGGGCGTCGCAGATCGGGCTTGATTCGTCGACGCGGCGGCCGACTTGGCTGACGATGCGCTGGCAGATGTTCATCAGTTGCTGGTTGTCGGCAAAACGGACGCCGGTCTGCTGCACCTTGCCGTTGACTTCGATGTAGGTCATGCCGGCGCCGTTGACCATGATGTCGGCGATGTCGTCGCGGGCGAGCAATGGCTCCAATGGGCCGTAACCGAGAACGTCGTTGCAGATATCTTCGAGCAGTTCTTCCTGCTCGGCAATCGACATTACGACGTTTTTGATCTGGATGATTTCGCTGACGATGTCGCGGATTTCTTCGCGAGCGGCTGCGCCGTCGAGTTTGGCGAGCTGCGTCAGGTCGATGGTATCGATCAGCGCGTTGAAGACAGTTGTCTTGACGTCATAGTACTCTTCGGAGTGACGGCGTTTGGTCTCGGCCACTTCGGCGCGCGTCTGTTGGGCGGGGGCTGCAACCGCGGGGGCTTTTGCAGCCGCCTGCTTCATTGGGGCGGGTGCCGACTTGGCGCCGCCGGCCACAGCTGAGGGGGGCGGGAGTTTTGGTGCTGCTGGCTCACCCGTACGCCGTCCGAACATGAAATCACTCCCTGGATATCTCAGTGGTGCCTGGCAGCCCTAACGCATCGAGAAATTTGCTGTTCTTCCTGCGCGGCCAACGCTTTGAACTCAAACATTCGCACACGGTGATGAATAAGCCGTTTCATTAACCAACAATCTGTTGGATCCCGACTGATTCATTTAGGGCGCGTTTGCTTTTCAAGTCGCAAACACGCCCTAAAAATTTCTTAGACTTGCCGTTTTCTACTCTAATAGCCTAGCGCTTCATTGAGCGGAGCTTATGGAGGAAGGGGGCCAAAGCCGAGGTGGCTGACGGTTTGACAGCTTTTTCTACTTTCAACTCCCGGCGATTGGTGATGGCCATGGCAATCGAGCGGAATGCCAAAGCAGCTGCGGCCTTGGCATTCACTTCTTCGATCATTTGTCCGTTATTGGCCGCTTGACCAAAGGTTTCGATGTCGAAGTCGATAACGGACGTCGCCTTCAGGCCAAGGTTTGCTTCGAATTCCTTAATGGTGATTTCCGGGCGTTTTGGCATGTTGACGCGATTGAGGATGAGCCGGGGCTGGCTGTCGTTCTTGCGCGCCGTCTTGAGCAAATCGACGATGTTCTTGGCGTTGCGCAAGTTAGCGAGGTCTGGCTCAGCCGTGATCACGACTTCGTCGGCCTGCATCAAGACGCGCTTCGTCCACGCGGACCAATTGTGCGGCAGGTCGACCGTCACGTAAGGAACGGACTGGCGCACGATATCGAGAACGATGTCGCAGGCGTCCGGGGCAATGTCGTGATCGCGATCAAGCACGACAGGAGCTGCGAAAATGCTGAGCTTTTCCGAGCACTTGGTTAACAACCGGTCGAGCAAAACTTCGTCCAGGCGTTCCGGGCTTGCCAAGGCGTCGGCGATGCCTTGAACGGGGTCTTGATTGAAGTCCAGGCCGGCAGTGCCAAAGGCCAGATCAAGGTCGGCAATGACGACGTTGCTCTTTAAAAGCTCAGACAGCGCCCAGCTCGCGTTGTGACACACGGTCGAGGATCCAACGCCGCCCTTGGCGCCGATAAATGCGAAGATGTGACCGACGGGGTCGGATGTCGGGTTGTTGTATAAACCCGAAATCGATTCCATCAGCTGGATCGGCGAAACAGGGGCCACCATATATTCGCTGACGCCGCGCTTCAATAATTCGCGATAAAGCGAAACATCGTTTTCACGGCCCACCATCAAAACTTTAGTGCCGGCATCGCAACTTTCCGCGAGCTGATCCAATTCGTGCAGCATTTGGGCGCGGGGCAATGAACACTGAATGACGATCAGGTTTGGCGTCGGGCTTTCCTGATAGTGGATGACGGCAGCTTGAGCGCCGCCCATGTGAACGCTCACATGGGCTTTGCTCAAACGGCGATCTTCGGCGGCATGCTGGAGGACATTGGCCAGAGCCTGGTCCTCGCAGAATGCCTGGATCGAAATGCGCGGAATGGGACGGGCTGCCTCTGAGGCAGCGCCATGCTCCATCTGGCCTTCGTTCTTCTCGTCATCATCCAAGTAGGTTTCAAGGACGGGTTGCGCGTTCTTGCTCATGTGAGATCAGTTCCCTTGGCTACGGGTCGAAACCTTGCCGTCTTCATTCTTTTGCGAGGCGGTCTGATCGCCCTTGACGTATTTGTCGAACACAACGTCGCGACGTTCCCCCGAACGGGGTGTCATGGTGCGCGGTCCGAGCAGATCGGCCGGGTTTGCGATCATGGCTGCCAGGTTGCGCTGATTGGCGCAGCCGGTGTTGGCCATCGGGAGGTTCTGTGGCTCGTAGGCGACGTTGACAGGCCAGTGGCCGCACTCTGGGCCTTCGGCGACATAGCGCATATAGGAGACCTTGATCGCTGGTTGCGTATCTTTGCCGGAGTCGAAGGCTTCCACCGACACCACGCTTTCGGAATAGCCGTAATCCGTTAACAGGCCACGAATTTGCTGGACTGCATTCATGGCTGCTACTTCGTTAGCCGAGCCGCTGGGGGCTTGGATCACGAGGCGGCTGTCACCGGCATCTCCTGCGTGGAAGCGGCCTGCGAATTCCAGCACATCGGCGCGGGCTTTGGGCGTCAAGCCCGATGAGCCTTTGGGGATGTGCACCGCCATTGTCGTCGGCTTTTGCGAGACCAGAATAGGGTGACGCTGAGCCGGGGCGACGAGGGCGAAGTTGGGCGATTGGACGCCGATCTCATCGTGCATGCAACCCATCAGGGGGAGCGTGCACAAGGCGACGGCGAGAGGCACTAACGACCGGACGGAATGAACGGCGCGCTGCGTTTTCAGTTTGGACGTGTATGACATGATCAATCTCCTGGCGCACCGGCCTTCAGTCAACGATGAACCCGTAGTCGCCCTTCAGGTCTCCGACCGGTTGGGCTGCACTTTTGCCGTAGACCCGGTTGAGGTGGCCGAGCAAATTGCCTCGCAGGTCGGATGCCTCGGCCAGACCATCGCTTGGCAGCGAAAGGTTCTGTCGCGACGTGGGGCGAACGAGGTAGGGCGTGACGATGATCACGAGTTCGGTTTCTTGTTTGATAAAGTCCTTCGAACGAAAGAGCGTGCCAAGAATGGGCAGGTCCTTCAGACCGGGGAAACCATCGATGTTCTGCTTGACGTTGTCGGAGATGAGGCCTGCGAGGGCGAGCGATCCACCCGAGGGCAATTCGACCGTTGAACGCGCTTGGCGTTTTTTCAGCGCCGGGATGACGAGACCGTTCAGCGTCACGGCGCCTTCGGTCGAGAGTTCCGAGACTTCGGTTTCGATCTTCAGGCTGATGCGGCCTTCCGAGAGCACGATTGGGGTAAAGGCGACGCCGATACCGAACTCTTTGAACGTGACCGTGATGGAGCCGGTCGAATCGACGGTCGGGATCGGATATTCACCACCGGCGAGGAACTTGGCTGCTTCGCCCGAGACCGCCGTGAGGTTGGGTTCGGCGAGGGTGCGGATCAGGCCGTCGCGTTCGAGGGCTTGCATGGCCTGCGAAATACGGTTGCCGCCGCCAAGGTTAATCCCGCCCGACGTACCTGAACCGCCAAATGATTTCGCAGTTGGACCTTGATTGTAATTACACAGCGTTCCAATGATGTCACAGCCGGTAGCGTCCGTGCCACCACTGGTGCCAAGGCCAGGGATAGCCAGCTTACCCAAGCCAGCCGCAGCGGTCAGAGGCAGTGCGTTCTGCGATAGAATGGCGGTCGTGAAGCTGCCCGCGTTGATCTGGGCACCCAGGTTGATACCGAACTGCTTCATCAGCGAGCGCGAAACTTCGGCGACGTGGACGCGGAGCTGGACCTGCTCTTCGCCATCGACTGAAAGCATATTAATAACCGCGTGGTCGGTTGCGAACTCGCCGTCGGCGCCGCCATTTGCGGTCGTGCCCGACAAATTGATCGTCGTGCCTGCTCCTTGCCCGGCAGCGCCTGGGGCGGAGCTGACCTGCGAGGTTGAGCCGCCTGCGACTGCGCCTTTGCTGGCGCGGAAGAACTCGCGGGCGATATCGGAGGCGCGCTTGCTATCCACCGGGTTGCGAACCGATCCCATCAGGACGATCGATTTGCCCGCGGTTTCCAGCGTGATGTTGGAGCCTGGCAGCAAGCGGCGAAGGAGGCTTTCGAGGCCGCCCAAGTCGGCGCCGATCGTGACTTCA
>JANOVN010000113.1:0-4567 GCA_031417455.1 Hyphomicrobiaceae bacterium
AGCCCCCCGCCACGCCGCTCAACTCTTCAGCCTCGTCGAAGGCCACGGCGCCAACACCCGCATCACCATCGACAACTAATACCAACGCGCATAAGTTCTGACTTATGCGCGCTGGTATCCGCGCGTGGGGTTGCCTCGCCGTAGGCGATCTTTCAGATCGACGCGGCATCGATGCGAAGCATCGCCGAGCGATGACGCGCAAACAAAGGAGAATACCGTCGCGCAGCCGACGAACCAAAGAGTCAAAACTTCTGCGCGACGGTATTATATCTCACCCGCAAGAATGCGCCTGGAGCGCGAGAAGAAATCCCGCCGCAGCAAAATCAATCCGACCCAACTCGTGGCAATCATGAACAGGATTGGATTGAAGAACCAAGTCAGAACGGCGGCGGCGTGATAAAAAGCACGTAAGCCGCCGTTCGAATGTTCAGCCGCCAAGCCGCTGATTTGCGCCGCGCTCAAAGCCTGCTGGTCCATGCCCTCGTCGGCCGCCTCCCCTGGATTTGGAATCGCCCCGATCATGATGGCCGTGTAGTGCGTCAGCCGGAACGCCCAAGCGAACTTGAAAAATGCATAGACGAACACGCTGATGAGCAAGATCACTTTGATCTCCCACAACAGCGGCGATGCCTTGGCCGCATACGGCAACCGCTGCAAGAAAGCATCGGCCTTTTCCCCCGACCCCACGATGGCGGTCAATCCGCCGATTGCGATCGCACACGTCGACGCAAAAAACGCATTCCCCTGACTGAGCGTGCTCAGCAAAATCGCGTCACTCGACCGGTTGTCCCGCGCAAGCATCGCCCGCATCCACGCAATCCGATGCTTCTGCGTCGCCCCCGCAATACTCCGGTCATAAAGCGCCGGGATCATCGTCACCCTTTGGTACCCGATCATCGCGATCCCAAACCAGCACAACGCCGCAAAATCCAGCCAATCAAACCCAGCCACGAACGCCCCTCTTTCACTAAACTTGTAATCCCGTGCGCACTACAGCGTCCTTACGGTGCACCGTCGATTGCGATCCGGCGGCCCCCTTGTAGCCGCCGCGATCGACAAGCAAAAAAGCAGACACGGGACCCAGGGGCCGCGACGGCACCCAATTCCAACTCACTTATTCGTCAGCTTAAGCTCGATACGCCGGTTACGCCGCAGCACATCTTCGCTCGCGCCATCTTCAAGCGGCGCAAACTCGCCATGCCCGGCCGGCACCAGCCGCCGCGCCGGAACGCCCCGGCTGATCAAATACTTCACGACCGAGACCGCGCGCGCCGTCGACAACTCCCAGTTCGATGGGAACTGCGCGCTTGCAATCGGTCGGCTATCGGTGTGTCCATCGACCTGCAACACCCAATCGACTTCCTTCGGGATTGTTTTTTCCAACTCGACAATCGCGCTTGCCAACTGATCGATTGCACCAAGCCCTTCCGCGCTCATCGTCGCCTGCCCCGACGGGAACAGCACTTCCGACTGAAACACGAACCGGTCACCAACCACTCGAATATCCTTACGGTCCGCCAGCGCCGTCCTCAAACGCCCAAAAAAGTCGGAGCGATAGCGCCGTAACTCCTGCACCTGCACCGCCAGCGCCGCATTGAGCCGCGCGCCCAAATCCTTGATCGCCGTCTGGCTGTCCTTATCCTTGGCAGCCGACACCTCCAGCGCCTCGTTCAGCGCCGCGATCTGCCGCCGCAACGCGAGCAATTGCTGATTGAGCAAATCAACCTTTGACATCGCCTCGGCGGACAAATCCCTTTCCTTGGCAAGATCTCCCGACAGCGTCGCAATCTGCGCCTGTGCGCCCTTGATTTTCTCGTCGACGCCAAACCCGGTCGCCGCCAGCTTCTCGTTCTCCGCACGCAACGACGACAGCGTGGCCTGCAGCACGGCAAGATCATCCTCGACCTTTTTGCCCTTGTCCTTTTCCAGGCTCAAAATATTGGTCAGCTCGGCAATCTGCCGCGTCAGCTTACGCATCACCGTATCTTTGCCGCTGCTCTCCTGCGCCACAAAAAACTGCGCAATCATGAAGATCGACATCAGCAGCGTAACGACCAGCAGCAGCGTCGAGAGCACGTCGACATACGCCGGCCAGAACTCGTTGTATTCCCCGCTTCCCCGTTTCGACCGCCCGCGCGCCATCGGTTAAACTTTCCGCTTCTGCAGTTGGTTGACGACTTCGCGCAGCGAGTTCGTCGCCTCGAACTGGTGCCCCGCCTGCTCGTCCATCCACTCCCGCACGACCTTTTGCTCGGCCCGCATCTGCGACGCCAGCCCATTGACGCCTTGAGTGAGTTCGTTGACGCTTTCATTCCCCGGGCCCGCCGTTCGCTCCACCCGGTCCGCCAGCGCCAGCACGGCCTTGTTGAGATCTGTTAGCGTCATCAACAGCCGCCGCGTCCCCTCTTCGCCAACACCACCCGCCCCCGGCGTTCCATGCGTCAGATCGGTGATCCCCGACAGCCATTCCTCAAGTTCGTTGTAAAACCGGTTATGCGCATGGCTCGCCTGCAATTCCAAAAAGCCCAGCACCAGCGACCCGGACAACCCCAGCAGCGAAGCCGAAAACGCCGTGCCCATCCCCTTGAGAGGTGCCGCAAGCCCAGCCTTCAAGTCGTCGAATACCGCAACCGTATCTGTCGATTTATTATCGAGCGTTGCAATCGCCTTGGCGACCGACGAAATCGTATCGAGCAACCCCCAAAACGTCCCCAGCAGCCCCAAGAACACCAGCAACCCAACCAGATACCGCCCGGTATCGCGCGCTTCATCGAGCCGCGACCCAATTGAATCCATGATCGACCGCATCGCAGCCGTCGAAAGCGACAGCGTCCCCCTGCGATCCCGCAACATCGTCGCCATCGGCGCAAGCAGCTTGGGCTCATGCCCCGTCGACAGCCCCGGATCGGAAATGCGGAACGAGTTCACGAACTTGATTTCAGGATACAGCCGGATCACTTGCCGGAATGCATAGACGATCCCAAGCAACAACACGCCGATGATCAGCCCGTTCAAACCGGGGTTCGTCATCAGCGAACTCTTCAGCTGATCGAAAAGGATGGCCGCAAGAAACGCCACCAGAATGAGAAAAATCGTCATCCTGAGCAAAAACACGCCCGGCGAGTTCAGGGTCAGGACCCGATGCTCCCCTATCGTCTCGCCGTCTCGCTTGCGTGCCATATTCTATTCCTCAACCGAGTGTTTCCGGCAAAAGCATGCCCCCGCGAAGGCGGGGGTGTGAGCGGTTTTGCCGGAAGGTCACGACAAATCCAAGACCGTTACATCCAAGACCGTTGCGCCACTATGGCCGGAAAACACGATGGTTTCAGATCAAACCCGGCGCAAATCGCGTATCGCACCCATCTATTCTCAGCCTTCATGTGGTTTTTGCGGCGAAACCGGTCCAGGTTCAAGTGCAGCAGGCCCCTTAACTCCCCGCAGCCTTCACGATCGGCGAGTCCGTCCGCGACAGCAGCGGCATCAACGCGCGATGCACCTCCTTGTTGCCAACGATGATATTGCCCGTATCCATCATCTGATCCGACCCGTCGAGATCCGAAACTGTCCCGCCAGACTCGCGGATCATCACGATTCCGGCCGCCATATCCCAAGGCTTGATGTTGCGCTCCCAATACCCGTCAAACCGTCCCGCCGCCGTCCACGCGAGATCGAGCGCCGCCGATCCGGTCCGCCGCACGCCAGCCACTTGCCCCATCACTGTCTCGATTTCCTTCAGGAATGTCTTGTGGCCGATCCGCCCGCGATGCGGAATGCCCGTCGCCACCACGCAATCGTCGAGCGAGCGCCGCGCCGCGACCCGCAACCGGCGGCGATCATTCAAAAACGCGCCCTTGCCCTTTTCCGCCGTGAACAGCTCATCCGAAATTGGATTATAGATCACCCCTGCGACCAGCACGCCATCGCGCTCCAGTCCGATAGACGAGCAGAACAACGGGATCGAATGCAGAAAATTCGTCGTCCCATCCAGGGGATCGACAATCCAGCGGTGGGTCTTGTCAGGGCCGGGAACCTCGCCGCGCTCTTCCATCAAAAACCCGTACTCGGGCCGCGCCTTCTTGAGTTCCGCGTAAATGATGTCCTCAGCCTTATGATCGGCCGCCGACACGAAGTTCGCAGGCCCCTTGATGGATACCTGCAAATGCTCGACCTCGCCGAAATCGCGCGTCAAACTCTTGCCGGCCTTACGGGCAGCATTAATCATCACATTCATCAACGCTGATGCGGGCATCGATATGGTCCAATTCAATGAGCAAACGCACCAGCGCCACACGGCTGGCACTCAAATTTTCCAGATCCAGGGTCTACCCCCTCAATGCGCAATGGACAAGGCGACCGATAAGCTGGCCCACCCACACGGTAAACAGCGGCGAGCGGGGATCACATGAGCACGGACAAGGACCTAATACCAAACCGCATAAGTACTGACTTATGCGGTTTGGTATCCGCGCGTGGGGTTGCCTCGCCGTAGGCGATCTTTCAGATCGACGCGGCCACGCGCAAAGCAAAGAGAATACCAGCCCGCAGCCTGTCGAACGAAGAGTCAAAA
>JANOVN010000114.1:0-5409 GCA_031417455.1 Hyphomicrobiaceae bacterium
CACTTTTCTTCTCCCCCTGGGGAGTAGGTGCCCGCCGGAGCGCTGCTTAGCGCGACCAAGACAGAACCACGGCGGATGAGGGGGCTTCACCGCCGCTAACATCGAAAGCCCAGCCCATGCTCCCCCAGCACACCCACCCCATCGTCACCCTCGCGCGGCGCTGGATCGGTACGCCCTATCACCATCAGGCGAGCGTCTGCGGCGTCGGCTGCGATTGCTTAGGTCTCGTGCGCGGCGTCTACCGCGACGCAACCGGCCGCGACCCGGAATCCCCGCCGGCCTACTCTCGCGACTGGGCCGAAGCACGCGGGCTTGAAACCATGCTCGATGCAGCCGCCCGCCACCTGACGCCGGTCCCCATCGGCCACGCCCGCCCCGGGCATGTCCTCATCTTTCGACTGCGCGCCGATACCGTCGCCAAACACGCCGCCATCCTCGCCACCGACACAACGATGATCCACGCTATCGAAGGCGCCGACGCCTGCGAAGTCAGCTTCTCCCCCTGGTGGCGTCGCCGCCTCGCCGCCGTCTTCGCCTTCCCCACTAGGTCGTAAAAGAACTGAGGGTTCGGGAGCTGCGCTCCCGAATGGGTCGAGGGCGATAGCCCCGTTCGCGTCAGCGAAATCTTCGTCGATCAGCAAGGTTTTCCGTTAATGGCCACACTCGCCCTCGCAGCCGTCGGTGCCGCCGTCGGCAGCGCGCTCCTTCCATCTGGCATCGCCGTCCTGGGCGCAACGCTGACCGGAGCCGCCATCGGCACCCAGATCGGCGCGCTCGCTGGCTCCTACATCGACCAGGCCCTGTTTGGCGCATCCGGTGGCTCAAAACAGGTCCAAGGTCCCCGCCTCTCCGACCTCCACGTCACCGCCTCCACCGAAGGCGCATCCATCCCGCGCATTTATGGCCGCGTCCGCAGCGGCGGCCAGGTCATCTGGGCGACAGACTTTGAGGAAGAGGCCGTCACCCAGGATGCGAGTGGCGGCGGCAAAGGCATCGGCGGCGGCGATGGCGCGACGCAAACGACCTATCGCTACTTTGCCAACTTCGCTGTGGCCCTTGCCGAAGGCGAGATCGCCAGCATCGGCCGCGTCTGGGCCAACGGCCAGGAGATCGACCTATCGGCGCTGACCTATCGCCTCTACACCGGCACGGCTGACCAACCCGCCGATACCCTCATCCAAGCCCATCAAGGCGCGGCCAACACCCCAGCCTTCCGCGACACCGCCTACATCGTGTTTGAGCGCTTAGCGCTGTCTGACTACGGCAACCACCTGCCCCAGCTCTCGTTTGAAATCTACCGCGCCATCGAACCCTTCGCGGACCAGATTAAAGGCGTCGTCGTCATCCCCGGCTCCGGTGAATTCGTCTACGCAACGACCCCCGTCACTCTGACCACCGGCTACGGCACCTCCACGTCTGAAAACGTCCACACTCGCCAAGGCACCACCGACTGGTCCGTCTCCATGGACCAGCTCCAATCGACACTCCCCAACGCGAACGCCGTCTCGCTCATCGTCTCCTGGTTTGGCACCGACCTGCGCGCGCAACAGTGCCAAATCCTCCCCGGCGTCGAGCGCCGCGACAAGCTCACCTCGCCTGACCTATGGTCCGTCGCTGGCCAATCGCGTGCCACCGCCTACGTCGTCAGCCAGCGCGCGGGCCGCGCGGCCTACGGCGGTACACCCTCGGACGCGACCGTCATCTCTGCCATCCGCGATCTCAATTCGCGCGGCAAATCCGTTACGCTGACGCCCTTCATCCTGATGGACGTGCCAACCGCCAACACGCTCGCAAATCCCTACGGCGGCGCATCCCAACCGGCCTACCCCTGGCGCGGCCGCATCACCGTTTCGCCGGCCCCCGGCCAATCTGGATCGCCCGACAAAACCGCCGCTGCGGCATCCCAGCTTGCGTCCTTGATCGGCACAGCCACGCCCGCCCACTTCGCGCTCGTCGGCGACACCGTGATCTACTCCGGCCCCAGCGAATGGTCCTTCCGCCGCATGGTCCTGCATCAGGCCATGCTCGCCAAAGCCGCAGGCGGCGTAGCTGCCTTCGTCATCGGCACCGAGCTTCGCGGCCTCTCGACCGTTCGGGGCGCGGCCAACACCTACCCCTTCGTGACCGCCCTCGTCGCGCTCGCAGCCGACGTCAAATCCGTCCTCGGTCCCACGGTTAAAGTCACCTACGCCGCCGACTGGTCCGAATACTTCGGTCACCATCCATCCGACGGCTCCAACGATCACACCTTCCACTTAGACCCGCTCTGGTCCTCGCCCAACATCGACGCCATCGGCGTTGATGTATACTGGCCGCTGTCGGACTGGCGCGATGGCCACAACCATCTCGACGCGCTCGCCGGTACCCGCCAGATCTACGACCTTGCCTATCTGAAATCCAACGTCACCGGCGGCGAAGGCTTCGACTGGTACTATGCCTCTGACACCAACCGCGACGCCCAACTCCGCACCCCGATCACCGACGGTCTCGGCAAGCCCTGGACCTTCCGCTACAAAGACATCCGCTCCTGGTGGCTCAACGCCCACTATAACCGCATAGCCAACGTGGAAAGCGGATCGCCGACCGCTTGGGTCCCCCAATCCAAACCGTTCTGGTTCATGGAAGTCGGCAGCGCCTGCGCCGACAAAGCGTCCAACCAGCCCAACGTCTTCGTCGACCCCAAAAGCTCTGAAACCGCGCTCCCCTACTACTCGCGCGGAACGCGCGACGACTTGATCCAGCGCCGCTACCTGCGCGCCATGATCGAAGCTTTCGACCCATCCGCGCCCGGCTACATCTCAGGCACCAATCCCGTTTCGACGCTCACCGGCCAGCCCATGGTGGCCCTCGGCCACATCCATATCTACGCCTGGGACGCCCGCCCCTTCCCAGCCTTCCCAGCCAACACCGAACTCTGGGGCGACGGTGGTAACTGGCACCTCGGTCATTGGCTCAACGGCCGCCTCGCCAGCGCGCCCCTGTCCGAAACCGTCTCCGCCATTTTGTCGGATTACGGCTTCACCCAGTTCGACGCCTCCGATCTTGCTGGCACCGTCACCGGCTACGCCATCGACCGCGTCATGTCCGCCCGCGAAGCCTTGAGCGCCTTCGAACTCGCCTTCTTCATCGATACCGTTGAAAGCAACGGCAAACTCAGCTTCCGCCAGCGCGGCACAGCGGCCCCAGTCCTGACCTTGAGCCCCGGTCAACTCGTTGAGTCAAAGCCCACCCAAGCGCTCCTGAGCCTGACCCGTGGTCAGGAAACCGAACTGCCCGCCGTCGCCAAAATCCGCTACCTCTCAGGCAGCGCCGACTACCGCCAGGCCGTCGCCGAAAGCCGCCGCTTGACCGGCGCGTCGGGCCGCGTCTCCCAAGCCGACCTCGCCATCGTGATGGACGCCGACCAGGCGAGCGCCATCACCGATAGCTGGCTCTTTGAAGCTTGGGCTGCCCGCGAGCGCGCCGCCTTCATGCTCCCGCCGTCGTCCTTGGCCCTTGAGCCCGGCGATATCGTTTCCCTTGAAATCGGCCCCGACAGCCGCACCTTCCGCCTGACCGAAATCGGCGAACACGGCACCCGCGATATCCAGGCCCGCAGCATCGACGTCGACGTTTACGGCGCAACTCCCGCCAAAGTCCGCCCATCCCGTTCTACCGATCCCGTCACCTCAGGCCAGCCAGCCCTCGCCTTCCTTGACCTTCCTCTCTTGCGCGGCGACGAAAACCCTTTATCGGGCTACATAGCTGCCTTCCAATCTCCCTGGCCCGGCGCCGTCGCCGTTTACTCGTCTCCCGAGCTGACCAGCTTCCGCCTCAAAGCCATCGCGCCAACGCCAGCGACCATGGGCCAAACCCTCAGCGCTCTCCCAGCCGGTCCTGCCGCCCGTTGGGACCACGCTACTCAGCTCCAAGTCCTTGTCGGCACCGGCACCCTTACATCGGCTTCCCAAATCCAAGTCCTCGCCGGCGCCAACATCGCCGCCGTCCAAACCCCATCGGGCGACTGGGAAGTCCTGCAATACACCACCGCGACCCTGACCGCGCCTGGCTCCTACACGCTCTCCGGCCTCCTGCGCGGCCAAGTCGGCTCAGACGCGACCTTCGGTCCAGCCACTCCAGCAGGCGCAACCTTCGTCCTGCTCAACCCGGCCGTCACGCCACTCGCCCTCACCAGCGCCGAAACCCGCCTTCCCCTCAATTGGCGCTACGGCCCCTCGTCACGCGGCATCGGCGATGCCACTTACGCAGCCGCAACCCACACCTTCCAAGCCCGCGGTCTTCGCCCTTTGTCGCCCGTCCACCCCAAAGCGAAACGCACCACAAACGGCTACCTCACTCTCACCTGGATCCGCCGCACCCGCATTGGCGGCGATACCTGGGACCTCCCAGACGTGCCCTTGAGCGAAGACAGCGAACGCTATGAAGCCGACGTCCTTTCGGGCGCCACCGTAAAACGCACGCTCTCCATCACCACCCCAACCCTCATCTATCCGGCCGCCTCCCAAATCGCCGACTTCGGCTCTGTCCAGCCCACCCTCACCCTGCGGCTGTCCCAACTCTCCGACTCCTACGGCCGCGGCGCGCCAGTAACGGTCACGGTCTGAACCTAAAAGCTCGGGGCGATGGGGGCAGCAAAACCACAGCATGCAGTTTGCTCAATGTGCAAAGTTCGGCACTTCCCCCTCTCCTCCTGGGGCGAGGGTCGGGGTGAGCTTGCAGTTTGCTCAATGCGCAAAGCTCGTCACTTCCCCCTCTCCTCCTGGGGCGAGGGTCGGGGTGAGCATGCAGGTTGCTCAATGCGCAAAGTTCGTCACTTCCCCCTCTCCTCCTGGGGCGAGGGTCGGGTTGAGGGGTCGTTACGAACCCAGTTTCCAGATTTTGTCATCTCAACCTTGGTCTTTCCAAGGACGCGCAGCGCACCCAGCGGCCACACATGCCGTTCCAAAGTCCAGGACTCCCCATGCCCATGCCCCAACCCCTGCTGCAAGACCAACCAGCCTGGCTCGCCCCCGCCTGGGCCGAACTCGGCCAGCGCGAAGTCCCCGGAACTCCAGCCAATCCCCACATCCGCGACCTTTACGCCGACGCCCACCACGCCGAAATTAGCAGCGACGAAGTCCCCTGGTGCGCAGCCTTTGTCAGCGCGTGCCTCGAACGCTCAAGCATCCCATCCCCCCGTACTCTCATCGCCCGAGACTATCTGAAATGGGGCTGCGCGCTCGACGAGCCCCGCCTTGGTGCCATCGCCGTCCTCTCCCGTGGTCCCGACCCGAGCGCCGGCCACGTCGCCTTCCTCATCGGCCAAACCGGCGACCAACTGATCCTTCTGGGCGGCAACCAGTCCAACGGCGTCACCGTCCAAGCCTTCCCGAAATCCTGCCTGCTCTCGTTGCGCTGGCCCGATCCGAC
>JANOVN010000115.1:0-6246 GCA_031417455.1 Hyphomicrobiaceae bacterium
ATGAGAGATTGGCTCCATCGCACCACGCGAGGGTCACGGTTGACGAGCTGGGTCTACAGGGGTGGTTGCGGGTTTGAGTTTGGTATTCGGCAACCCGTCAGCTGGCCCGGATCGTATTGCGATGGTTTGCTCCATAACGTCCGGAAACGGATCATTTGGACGGCATCACGGTCACCAAGCTCAATCGCGGGAGAGGTGTGCTGGACTTGTCCGCAAGGGCTCGACTGGCAACGGCCTCAAGATCCCCATAAATTAATACGGCGAGGCCGCCGGGTGGCAAGAACAGCATTCAGTCATCCAAGGACCTCTCCCGCAGACCCTCTTTTTAACCTCACGCGCCATGGCGCTGTGTGGATGCCAAGCATCGCTTCGCGATGACGGGGCGCGCAAGCATGCGCGGGTCGCTTTGCTCCCTAAAGCCATCCGGCTTTGTAGTAGATCTTCTTTTGGTCTCACGCGCTGATCGCGCTGTGTGGATGCCAAGCATCGCTTCGCGATGACGGGGCGCGCAGCCATTGAATTGCATCGCTCCGCGATGACGCGCAGGTCGCTTTGCTCCCGGCCCTTCGGGCGATACCATACTGCTTCCCGCAGACGGCCCTGCACTTGTCGATCCGGGGTCTTTGCCTAATTGAGAGTGATAACGATCCCGGATCTGCGTGCGCTAGAGCGCACTTGTCCGGGACACCAGTGGGAGGGGAATTGGTGTTGCGGCAAGCGGGCGTGTCCGGAATGCCCTGCAGGTACATTGGCGCCCGGCAACGAGCAAAATCGGCAACCAGACAGCCGTGGGCTTGCCTGCACTCGGGTTCGACCGGAGGGACCCGGCCGTGGAGTGGGAGAGGCGCTTCAGTCTAATACCGTCGCGCAGAAGTTCTGACTCTTTGGTTCGTCGGCTGCGCGACGGTATTCTCCTTTGTTTGCGCGTCAGCGCTCTGCGATGCTTCGTATCGACGCCGCGTCGATCTGAAAGATCGCCTGCGGCGAGGCAAACGTGGAGGGGGCGCTGTTTGTGACAGGGGCGGCACGTTAGAATTTGAAGTTGCCGGGGGTGAGGAGGGATGGGGTGATGCCAGTGAGGCGGATGGCGTCGGTGCCGATGGTGATAAGCGTGTCAGCACCCGAGGCTGCGATCATGATGGTGGTGCCGAGGCTTGCTTGGGTGAAGCCGCGGCCGGTCAGGTCGATGATGTCGCGACCGGCGGTAGAGGTCGCGTCGAAGCCACGGACGGTGTCGCTGCCAAAGCCAGGGATTGCGTAGCGGATCATGTCGTGGCCGCCGTTGCGAAGATCGAGCTGGTCGTTGCCTATGCCGCCGATGAGGATGTCGTCGTAGGCAGTTCCAGTGAGGATGTCGTTGCCTCCACCGCCGTCGAGGGTAACGCCGTGGGTGGTCGTGGCGGACATCACGTTGGCGATATCGTTGCCGGTGCCGCTTGACGCATTGCCTTGGAGGACGAGGTTGTCGACGTTGGCTGCGAGGGTTGCGCTGTTGTAGCTTGCATAGAGCGTATCGGTGCCGCCGAAGGCAGGGGCTTCTATGATAACGTCGGTTGCGCTGTCGGCGTAGTAGATGTCGTTGCCGTTGCCGCCGGTGAGTGTGTTGTTGCCGCCGCGGGCAAACATGGTGTCTGCGCCGTCACCGCCGATCAGGGTGTTGCCGCCAACGAGGGAGCCGTAGATCACGTCGTTGCCCGCGCCACCATCGAGGGTGAGTGCGTGGGTGTTGGCGAGGCCGTAGAGGACATTGTTGAGGGCGTTGCCGGTGCCCATGGTTGCGCCGCCTTCCAGCATCAATTGTTCGACGTTGGCGGCAAGGGTGTAGTCGACGGTTGCGTGGACGATGTCGAAGCCGCCGGTTGATTGGGAGGCGGTGGTTTCGATGGTCGTGTCGCCGGAATTATCGACATAATAGACGTCGTTGCCGTCGCCGCCATTCATGGCGTCCGCACCAAGGCCGCCGTTCAAGGCGTCGGCTCCAGCGAACCCGTTCAGCGTGTCGTCGCCGAGGCCGCCGGTCAGATTGTCGTTGCTGGCTGTGCCGGTGCGCGTGATGGGCGGGGGGAGTGTGAGCGTGAGGTTTGCGGTGGCGAAGGTGGTGGCGCCAGAGGTATCGGCGATCGTGTAGGTGAAGGAGGCGGGTCCGACATAGCCGCTGTCGGGGGTGAAAACGACCTGGCCGCCGGTCGTCAGGTTGACCGCGCCGTGGATTGCTCCCGACACTCCGGTTATGGTCAGGGCGTCGCCATCGGCGTCGGTATCGTTGCCGAGCAGGGCGGCGGCGTTCAGCGTGAACGTGGTGCTGCGGAAGGCTGGCGCGATGGTGTCGTCATGAGCGACGGGCGAGTGGTTGGCCGGGGTTGCACCCGCGATGATCGATACGGTGGCCGAGGCGGTTGCGGTTTCGCCGTGGTTGTCGACCACGGTGTAGGTGAAGGTGACTTCGCCGGTGTAGCCCACGGGGGCCGCGACGACGATGTCGCCGTTGGAGTCGATGGTGACGGTGCCGACCGACACGTTGGAGATGCTGCCAATGTGGAGCACGTTGTCGAAGGCCAAGTCGTTGCCGAGGACGGCGAGGCTTGGGATGGTGGCGTTCTGGCCGTAAATATAGATCGAGGCATCGTCGAAGGCTTGCGGTGGCGGGAAGTCGAGTAGCGGTGCTGTCATGGCCACCAGGTCAGCACGGGTCCACGCCGTGCCGTCGTCAAACACGACCGTTTCGACGCCGGAGCCGTTCAGCTGACCTTGGATTTTCACCGAGCCGCCATAGGTGAAGCCAAAGATCAGATCCCCCGGTGCGGAGGTCAGGCGGTAGGCTCGAATGTCTGATGGCTTGATGCCGTAACCGAGAACGAGCGTGTCGGTGTCAGTGGATGCACCGGTGTCGATGATGGTCTTGTGACCCGATGCTGCGGTGTAAACGTAGGTATCGCTGCCTTCGCCGCCGGCGAGAAGGTCGTTGCCTGCGGCTCCGAATAGGGTGTCGTCTCCGTCCGCGCCGTCGAGCACGTTATCGAGATCATTGCCGATGAGGGTGTTGCCGGCGGCGTTGCCGGTCCCGCTGACGGCGGCGCCGGTAAGGGTCAGATTCTCGACGCTCTGGGTGAGGGTGTAGTCGATGGACGCGTAGACGGTGTCGTGGCCCTGCAGGGCGAGTTCGACAACAGTGTCGCCCACGTTGTCGACGCGGTAGGTATCGTCATCGGCGCCGCCGGTCATGGTATCTGCACCGGTGCCGCCGTCGATGATGTCTTCGCCAGCGCCTGTTACGATGGTGTCGTTGCCTGAGCCAGCGTCGATGGCGTCGGCGCTGAAGCCGGTCGTAATCGTGTCGTTGCCGTCGCCGGAAGCGATGGTTGTGTTGCTGGTTACTTGGATCTGGGACGAGATCGGGCCAGTGGTCACATCGATGGTGTCATCGGATGTGCCGCCGTCGATGTGGAATGGCGGAACGGTTGTGCCGTTGGGGCGAGGCGGGCCACGCGTGGTGGGAATCGGGTCGAGCGTTTCGGTCAGTGAGCCGTTGCTGGCCAGGCGGTTGGCGATCGAATCCCAGTTGGTGTAGCCGGTGTAGACCAAGCCATGCGAGTTGGTGAAAATCTCGCTGCCGGGAATGGGTTCTTCAAATGTGATACCGAGCATGCCCGGTTGGAAGTTGCGGACTCGGACCAAGGTCTCGCGATCGAAGTCGAGATTGGCGTACGTGATGTCGTAGGAGGGGTGGCCTTCGAAGTGGATCGTCTGGGTGGCTTTTTCGCCGGGCACAATTCGAATGACGAGGTCAGCACCTTCGCGATAGTAGAGGATTTGTCCGGTAAACGGGATGATGCCCGCGGTTTGGTCGTCGCCGGCCGATTGTTCGGTGGTCTGGTAGATGAAAACTCCGGCAGTCTGATCGCTCATGTCTGCCCAGTTGCCTGTGCCTCCGAGCAATGGGAAGAGCAGCGAGTTGTCGGCGGAACCAAAGTGGCCATCGAAAAAGTTGAGCGGGACGAGCAGTTGGTCGTCAGCGGTGGCGTCGTCAATGACGAGCTCAGTTTGCTGTCCGGCCCTCGATAGTGCACCGAGAATGAATTTGTCGACGCCCGCGCCACCTTTTGCGAGGGTGCGGCCTTCGCCGCTTATGAGCGAATCTTGCCCTGCGCCGCCGCTGATTTCGGCGTCGAAACCTTCGGGACTCGCGCCGGTGCCGGGGGTTATGGCGCGGCTGTCGATGAGGTCGTTGCCGTCACCGCCGTCCGCGCCAAGCATTTTCTCATCGAGGTGGAGTTCATCATCGTGTTCTGAACCGAGAACGAATTCAGCGCCAGTGATCCACCAGCTTTTTGAGCTGCCTTGGCTGCCGGTGCTGACGCGGACTTCATCGGCGCTATCGGCGACCAGGACGACGGCGCCCTCCGCTTGCGAGAAGTCGGCGACGTCGCCCTTTTTGGTGTCCTGGCCGCCCATGTCAATGGTGAGGTCAACCTCGATGCCAGTGACGTCTTTGCCGAAGATGAGGGTGTCGCTTTTGGCATCGATGCGGATGGCTTCGATCGAGTAGAGCCAGTCGGTGCCGCCGCCATTGCCTGAGCCAGTAAAGGAAACGATGTAGTCGGGGGAGACGCCGCGGATGCCGCCTCGTCCCTTGCTTACGGTGATCGTGCCGGCTCCTGTGTAATCAGCGCGGTCGTAGCCGTCAGCGTCGCGGTCCATTTTGGGGTCGCCGCCGTGGATGATGTTTAGGCCGGTCGACCAATGGAAGGTGTCGTCGTCGGCGCCGCCGAACATCTTGTCGACGCGGGAAATCGCGTTGGAGCCAGTGAGGTCGTCGTTGTCAAAACCGCCGGCAAGGGTGTCGAAGTTGGCGGTCGGCATGGTCATAACGTCTGCGTAAGTGGTGCCGAGAAATGTCGAGGTGCCTGGCGAAACGCGGATGCCGTAGGGCATGTTGAGGTTGACGTCGATGCCGACTTCCCAAAGCAGCGAGGCGACGACGGAAGATGAATTGAAGGTTGGAAACGGCGTGTAGGGTGCACCATACGCTAAATAGGGGAATTCGTTGGCTTCGATTTCCTTGCCGTAGTCGCCGATTGCCAGCCAAGCTCCGATGTTGTCGGTATTGGGTGACAGGATGCGGCTGCCGCGGGTCTGAGGCGTGCCGATCTTGGCGATGAGATCAGCGCCGCTGGCCAAGTTTGCAGTCGAGAGGTGGAGCTTGCCGCTTTCGCCGAGGACGCCCAATTTCGCTACTTGACCGCCTGACGCTGAATCGCCTTCGATGACGTACCAATCGTCTTGCGGGTTGGGGACCAAAGGGATTTCATCGGGTTCGTAGATGACATGGAGGTGGTCGAAGCCAAACCAGCCAAGTGCAAATTTCTGGATAGGAACGAATTCAATTCTCAGATTGGACATGGCGGGTCGCCTATACGCTGAACGATGAAGTTGTAAAGTTGCCGGTACGGGTTGGCAGGTGATCAAACCGCGTTGCCGACGGGCGGGCGCTGGTCGGCAGCGGTGGCTGCCTGTCTCGATCACGGCTTCCAGTGCTCGACAGTTGGGTCGTATGAGATGTTACGGGTGTCGAAAGGGGCGATCAGCAGAAATTGGCGAGGCCGCGGTTTGGCATGAGGTTGCCACCGCGGCGTGTAAGCCACGTTCCCGAAAGCGTTGCCTCTAAAAGCAACGGTTCGAACGTCTGATTGTTGCGCATGCTGATATTGCCCCCTATGGATGTGCTATCATGCAAGTTCAGATTGCCGTTGCAAGCGTTGTGTACGCAGCTTGCAGGCGAGTTACGTTCAAGTTTTCGTGATTGCGAAGATGTTGTGGTGTTGGCTGTCGTTTATGGCTATGAGCGGTCGAACTAAATTCGCTTCACACCATTGTGCTAGAGCTTTAAACGGGAGCTCGTGGTCCCGTAGCTCAGCCGGATAGAGCGGCAGTTTCCTAAACTGTAGGTCGCAGGTTCAATTCCTGCCGGGATCACCAGCAAAATCAATATGATGACATGCATCCCGCTCGAGATCTCGCTTCGAAGTATTCGGTTGCTGTCCACCTGCTGTCCATCAGAAGACATCCTGATCGACGTACGCGACCTGGTCGGTACACAATCTTATACCTGATTACGCACTATGCTCAGTCACGTTTCCGCCGCACGAATCGGGAAACTCGTGAGTCCCGGCAAGGAGAAGTGTCATGGCTCGCAACAAGGTGCAGTTCCAGAAGGGGCTGTCGGAAGCCACTTTCGAGAAACTCTAC